>VBKQ01000115.1 GCA_005879505.1 Deltaproteobacteria bacterium | reverse complement strand
GCGTCGTACAGCTCCGCGGCCCGGTCAGCGCGATGGTGCAGCCAGGGATCGCCTGCGCTGCGCATCTCCTCCCAGCGCGGCACCGGAAGACCCCAATCCTGACCCTCCGCGGCGTACGCGTCGGGCGGAACTCCGACGGTGGCGTCGAACCGGAAGAAGCGCTGGAAGCTCCACACGTCCGCGGAATCCTCGGCCACCATGAACGGCAGATCGCCGAGGATCTTCACCCCTTTCCCGTTCGTCTCCGCCCGCCCTGCCCGCCACTGTGAATCGGCGACCCACTGCACGTAACAAAGCTCGTCGATGGTCTCGCGCAGGCGCGCCCGCGCCTCCTCGAGCGCGCCCGGGTCGCGGTCGCGCAACGCGGGTTCCCAGTCGCGCCAGCTCTTCCGGCGCTCGTCGTGCAGCGCCCGGTAGAGCGCCCAATCCTCGATCCACGCCCCGTGCTCGCGCCGGAACTCGCGGAATGCGCGCTCGAGATCCGTGCCGCCCTCGCGCTCGCGAAAGCGCCCGAATGCGCGCCGCAGGGCGGCCAGCTTCACCCTGCGGTATCCCTCGAAGTCGACGCGCGGCTCCCGGCGCAAGCGCGCCAGCTCCCCCTCCTCTTCGGGAGTGAGAGCCTCCAGATCCGGGATGGCGCGCAGATCGACGTAGACCGGCTCCAGCGCGAAGGAACTGGAGGCCGCGTACGGGCTGTCCTGACCGGGCGACACTTCGTTCAGGGGAAGGTGCTGCCAGAGCGTGCAGCCGGCGCTGAGCAGCCAGTCCGCAACGGGGCCCGCGTCGGCGTAGCTGCCGAGATCGCCCGCGCGGCCGCGCACGGTAGAGAGAGGCAAGAGGATGCCGACCCTCCGTCCCAGGTCGAACTTGTGTGCCACGGGCCCCTTTTACCCGTGGTGGGGTCGATAGCAAGCGGCGATTGCGCGAGAGTTGTCGCTGGGATAGAGCGAGCACATGCCGAAGAAGGCCACCACCGACCACGGGGAGATCATCCACTTTGCCGGGCGCCTTCGCCTCTTTCCCGTGGCTTCCCGCACTGACGCGGCCCAGGTCCGCCTCGCCTCCCGCGACGACGTGAAAGAGAACGAGGTGCGGGTCGGGTGGCCCGCCTACTTCCGGCCCTTCATCGACCGCCACCTCGTCTTCCTCTACGACGAGACGGGCGGTCAGGCGGTGACCCGCGCGGAGGCCGACGCGGCGATGGCGCAGCAGCCCGCGGGTCCCGCCGGCGCGGCTTCGACGGCGTCGTAGCGATGTCCGCGGGCGTGAGCCAGCGCTGCGGCTGCGCGGCCCCGTCCTGCGCGAGCGAGAGCGTGATCCGGCGGCGCGCAGGATCCGCGGAGGTCACTTCCACCGATACTTCGTCTCCGATCGAATAGCTCCGGCCCGACGAGCCGACCACGAGGCGCTGCATCTTCTTGTCCAGCTCGACCCCTTCGCCGAGCGACTCCGCCGGGACGAGTCCCTCCACGAACACCTCCTCGAGCTCGCAGAAGAGACCGAACTCGGCCACTCCGGAAACGACCGCCTTGAACTTCTCGCCCACCTTGTCCTGCATGTAGAGAGCCGAGTAGAAGCTGTCGACGTCTCGCTCCACCTTCATCGCCGCGCGCTCCCGATCCGAGCACTGCGCCGCGACGCCGGCCAGATACGATTCCTGCTCTTCGCGCTCCCGATCGCTCAGGGGCCGGCCGCCGCGCGCCCAGTGCTCCTTGAGCAGCCGGTGCACCATGAGGTCGGGATAGCGCCGGATCGGCGAGGTGAAGTGCAGGTACGTCGGCGCGGCGAGGCCGTAGTGGCCGATGTTGTCCGGGCTGTACTGCGCCTGCATCATCGCGCGCAGCAGGAGGGAGTTGAGGGCTTTCTGCGCGGGCTTTCCTTCCACTGCCTCGAGGAAGCGGTTGAGCACCGCGGGCGTCAACTCGTCGCCCGAAGGCAGCTCGAATCCGTGCGACCGCGCCAGCGCCGCAAACGCCTCCAGCTTCTCCCGGTCCGGCTGGTCATGGATCCGGTAGACGGTGGGCAACCCGCGCACCTCGAAGAAGCGCGCCACCCCCTCGTTGGCGGCGAGCATGAACTCCTCCACCAGGCGGTGCGCATCGTTGCGCGGGCGGCGCACGATCTCCGCCACCCTGCCCTGCTCATCGAGGACGATCTTCGCTTCGGGCAGATCGAAGTCGATGCTTCCGCGCGCCTGCCGCTGCCCCGTGAGCTCCTTCGAGAGCTCGTGGGCGACCTTCAGTTCGTCGAGGAGCGGCCGGAGCTGGGGATCGGGGTCACCGGCCAGCGCCTCGGCGACGCGGGTATAGGTGAGACGCGCGTGGCTGCGCATCACCGCTTCGTAGATGTCCGTCTGCAGCGGCTTGCCGCTCTTGTCCAGCGCCAGGTCACAGACCATGCAGAGCCGGTCGACGTCGGGATTGAGCGAGCAGATGCCGTTCGAGAGCCGCTCAGGAAGCATGGGCAGGACCGCGGCCGGGAAGTAGACGCTGGTGGCGCGTCTCAGCGCTTCGCGGTCGAGCGGCCCGCCGGGGCGGACGTAATGCGCCACGTCGGCGATCGCGACCACCAGACGGTAGCCACCTGGCGTACGAGAGACGTGGACGGCATCATCGAAATCGCGCGCATCCTCGCCGTCGATGGTGACCAGCGGCAGATGCCGCAGATCGCGCCGCCCAGCGATCTCCTCGGGATGCACATGATCGGGCACGCTCTGCGCGGCGATCAGCGTCGCCGGATCGAATTCGTCGGCGAATCCCTCCGCGTATGCGCTAGCCAGCGTCTCGAACTGCGGATTGCCCCGGCTGCCGAGCACCGCGATGATCTCGCCCTGCAGCGCTCCCTGGATCTCGCGATGCAGGCGCACCTTCACCATGTCGCCGTCCTTCGCCCGGGGATGGCGGGGGACCACGATGTTCTCGGAAAGGGTGCGGTCGTGGGGAATCACCCACTGCGCCTTCCCCTTGGCCTGGTAGATCCCAAGCGCGAGCTGGCGGCGGCGCTCGACGACCTCGAGCACTTCTCCCGCCAGACGGCCATCGCGCCCCCGGACGGCCCTGGCGCGGACGACGTCGCCGTCCAGCGCCCCTCTGACGTACTGCGGAGGGATGAAGAGATCGTTTTCGCGCCCTCCGTTGCCGAGCAGCGGTGAGACGAATCCGTATCCTTCCGCCTTGAGGTGGATGACTCCGGTGACTTCCGTTCCGGGCTTGCGGACGACGTTCGCCCGCTCCTCGTTCCGGTGCATGCGCGCGCCCTCGACCATGACGGCCGGCGTCCTCCGCGGCGGCGTCCGAGATGCATCCCGGACGTCCTTGCGGCCATCGCCGTCGTCAGCGCCGGCGCGGACCTCGCGGTAGACATGGCCATCGTAGCTGGCGCGTCCCTCCTTCAAGAGATTGGACAGGACCCGGCGAAGCGGATTCCGCTGGGCATGCCCGAGATGGAGCTGCCCGAAGAGCTGCTTGAGAGACAGTCCTTTCCCGCGCGCGCGGCGCAGCGCGGAGAGAAGGGCATCGGGATCGATATTCATGAAGGGAGCTTCTTAGCCCCGACCGCCTCGAAGCGGCAGAGGGGCGACGTGCGTGGTGTCAAAGGGATCCGTGGTCGGCAGCCGAGTCTTAGACCTTCTTCGGTCCCCGAGGAAGCTCGAGAGCGAGCTCATCAGCTCCTTCGGCATCTCGGTGGCGAGCGCGTTCCGGCAAAGCTTGCGCGTCGCGCGATACGTGCGGACGAAAGTGATGCAGGGCGGGCAAGTGCTGAGGTGATCTTCCAGCGCCTTTGCCCGGTCCGGCGGGAGGACGCCCTCGACGTATTCCCCGAGGAGGTCGACGCACTCCTTGCAATGGTGGATCGGGCTCGTCAACGGGTGCTTCCTGGTGGGAGTGGTCTGTACTGCTGGCTATCGTAACTGACCTGCATGGAAAGATGCACTTCAACAAATGCGGATTCGGCGTCCGGTCTCATTTGGCGCCGTCGAAGAATTCGCCCAGTTTCTCGCGCAGCGCAAGCCGGGCGCGGTGCAGCCGGCTCTTCACCGCCGGGACCGTGAGAGCGAGCGCGTTCGCGATGTCCTCGTTCGACAATCCGTCGACGTCCTTGAGCAGGAACACCGTCCGGTAATCATCGGGGAGCTCCGCAACGGCCTTGTTGATCGCGTCGCCCAATTCGCCCGACATCATCTTTTCGTCCGCCCGCTGCGACCAGTCGCTGCTGCTGGCCGGCTCCAGGTAGCCCTCGGCCGAGAATCTAGGACCGGCCAGCTCGAGCGGCTGCTCGGCGAGCGTATCGGGCGCCCGGCGCTTGCGCCGCAGGCGCATCAGCGCGCTGTTCGCCGCGATGCGGTACAGCCAGCTGGAGAACTGCGCTTCGCCACGGAACAGGGGAAGCTTCTGGTAAGCGTTCAGGAAGGCCTCCTGGAGCACCTCCTGGGCGTCGGCTTCCGATCCGGTCATGCGCAGGGCGAGCCGGTAGAGCTGGCGCTGGTGCCGCTCGACGAGCATGGCGAAGGCGGGGCCATCGCCCTGCTGCGCGCGCTCCACCAGCTCCCGGTCGCCGGGCTGTCCGTCAGGGCGGGGCTCCTCGGGAGCAAGTTCGCGTTGCGTCTGGTTCAGGTCGGCCAAGGGGCGGGCACCCTAAAGCAGGGCGCAGGGGTGGTCAAGTCCCACACCCCATGGACTCGAGCAGCAAAGGTATGGATTTGTAGCTGTGTTTTCTCGGTTCGCAGGCGAAGGACGATGTGAGTGGAACGAGCTAGCAGGCGGGGACTACGCAAGACGTTATGCCGGCGGCAGGATCTTTCCCGGGTTCAGCAGGTTGTCCGGGTCGAAGGCCCGCTTCAGGCGCCGCTGCAGCTCGATCACGTCCCGGCTCTGCTCGCGGGCGAGGAAGGCGCGCTTGGCGAGCCCAACCCCGTGCTCCCCGGTGATCGTGCCGCCCAGATCGATCGCTGCCTGCAGCACGTCCTCGACCGCCTTGTGCCCTTTGGCGCGCTCCTCCGCAGACCCGAACAGCAGATTCACGTGCAGGTTGCCGTCGCCCGCGTGGCCGTAGCAAGCCGTCGGCAAACCGTATCGATCCCCGATGGCGCGCACCCGCCTGATCAGCTCGATCAGGCTGCCGCGGGGGACTGCCACGTCCTCGCTGATCTTGTGCGGCCGGATGGAGGTCAGCGCTACCGAGATCATGCGCCGCGTCTCCCAGATGCGGCGCCGCTGCGCCTCGTCCTGCGCAGCCACCACCTCGCGGGCACCCGCCTCGGTGCAAAGCTCTCCCGATTTCGCCAGCTCTTCCATGACGCTGTCCCCATGCCCGTCGTGCTCGACGATCAGGGCGCCGCCGACGTCCTCGGGGAACTTGAACGGCGCCCGCGGGCTGACCGCGCGCATCGCCGGTCCGTCCAGCAGCTCGCAGGCGCGGGGCAGGAGGCCAGCGCCGAAGATCTTCTGCACCGCCAGCGCTGCCGCGTCCTCATCGGGAAAGAAGGCGAGAAGCGTGGCCACGGAACGGGGCAACGGGATTACCTTCAGCGTCGCCTGGACGATCACCGCCAGCGTCCCTTCGCTGCCCACCAGAAGCTGCGTCAGATCGTACCCGGCGACGCCTTTCCAGCTGCGGTGCCCGGTGCGGATCAACTCGCCCGTGGGCAGCACCGCCTGCAGCCCGAGCACGTAGTCGCGGGTCACGCCGTACTTGAGGGCCCGCGGGCCCCCCGCGTTGTGCGCCAGGTTCCCTCCGATGGAGCACATCGCCTGTGAGTTCGGATCGGGCGGGTAGAAGAGACCCTCGGCCTCTACCGCCGCCTGCAGCTTCTCCAAAATCACTCCCGGCTCGACCACGCAGACCATGTCCGCCCGGGACACCTCGACGATGCGGTCAAGCTTCTCCAACGAAAGGACAATCCCGCCGCGTTCGGCCAGCGCTCCTCCACTCTTTCCCGAGCCCGCGCCACGCGGGACCACGGGGATCTTCCGCGCCCGCGAGAAGGCGAGCACCTTCTGCACGTCGGTCGCGTCGCGCGCCTGCACCGCCGCCTGCGGCGGGTACTCGCCGCATCCGCTCTCGTCGCGCGAGTAGGGATCGACGGCGGCCGTCTGCAGCCCGAGACCGGCAAGCTCCTGGGCGAGCTCGTTCACCCGAACACCTCGACGGCGGTCCCCGTCATCGCGAAGGGGGCGTCGGTGCAGAGGAATTTCACCACCCGCGCAACTTCTTGCGGGCGCATGCGGGGCGGAAACGGCGTCTGCTTCAGCATCTCGGTGTCCACCGCGCCGGGCAAGACCGCGGCGCAGAAAATGCCCCGTCCGCGCCCTTCTTCGGCCAGCGACTTGACGAGGCCGGTGAGCCCCCACTTGCTCGCATTGTAGGCCGCCGCGTGCGCCGTTCCCAGCGTGCCGCTGACGGATCCGATGCCGACGATGCGGGTGGCGCCCGTACGGAATGCTTCGCGCGCGCAGAGGAACGCACCGCGGAGGTTCACGCCCAGGACCCGATCCCATTGCGCAGCGGTGAAATCCTCGATCGGAGCCCGCTCGAGCACGCCGGCGTTCAACACCACGCAGTCGCAACGGCCGGCCTCGGCAAAGAGCGCGCGCACCTCGACCTCATCCGAGACGTCGCAGCGCTTTGCGAACGCAGCGCCTGGCACTTCGGGCGCCGCGCGCAAAGCGCACACGGCAACCTGGATCCCTTCGGCGATCAGGGCCTCGGCGACGGCGCGGCCGATCCCGCGGGAGGCGCCTGTGACCAGCGCTTTCATCCACCTTCCGCGCGCCGCGAGAGCGAGTGGCGCAGCTCCGAGTCTTTCTCGAACACGCCCGCCCACGCCTCCACCGTCACCCGGCTCTGCCTGCGCATGGGCCCGCGCACCTGCATGCAGCCGTGCTCGGCGACGATCACCACGCCCACTCCCAGCGGGCTCAACGCAGCCGCTACGCTCTCGCAGAGCCGGTGCACGAGCTGCTCCTGAAGGATGAGCCGGTGCGCCAGCGCGTCGGTCGCCTCGGCGATCTTGCCGAACCCGACTAGCCATTGGTCCGCGACGTACCCGACTGCCGCGCTGCCTTTGTAGGGGAGCAGGTGGTGAGGGCACATGCCGTGGAAGTCGATCTGGGAGGCGATCACCAGCTCGCCCCGCCGGGGAGCGGGCACCAGGGAGCTCTTCAGCGTCTCGATCGGATCCCGCGCGTAGCCGTCGAGGAGATCCTCGCTGAACGCCTTCGCCACGCGGGCGGGGGTCTCGCGCGTCTCCGCATCGAGCTCGGCGCCGGAGGCGAGAAGGAGATCCTCGATCGCCTTGGCGAGCGCCTTGCGGTCGGGCGACCGTGCTTTGCGATCGGGAAGCGCCATTCACCAGTTCCCGTGAGGCCCGCGGTAGACCACGCAGCTCGTCGGGATCTCCCAGAGGCGGATCTCGACCAGCCCCGGCAACTTCCCTTCCAGGCGGTGCCACATCCAGGTGGCGATGTTCTCGGCGGTGGGGTTCTCGATGAAGTCGTTCAAGTTCGTGTGATCGACGCGATCGAGGACGTGCTCCTTGACCGACTTCTCCACGTCGGAGAAGTCCACGAAGATGCCGGAGTACGGATCGGGGTCCCCGCGCAGCACGACCTGGAACCGGTAGTTGTGGCCGTGCAGGTTGAAGCACTTGCCGCTATAGCGCGGCAACCGATGAGCGGCGGCAAAGCTGAAATCGACCTCGATCTGATGCATGGCGCTCCCTGTAGCATCCGATGCTCGGGCGGGCAAAAAGCGCCAGCCTCCGGAGCGTTTTGAGCGGAACAAGAACCCTACCCTCTGGAGACGCATCCAATCTGCTGGAAGAGGAGGCAGCCTTGTCGACCGCTCACCTGCACGCCGTTCCCCCGCCCACCGACCTCGTCGAGCTGTACTCGGAGGCGCCGCTGCCGACGCGGCACGGCTTGTTGCGAGTGATGGTCTTCCGGGAGAGGGGCACCGACAAAGAGCACGTGGTAGCGGTCAAGGGCGATCTGCGCGGTCACGGGGGCGTGCCCGTGCGGGTGCACAGCGAGTGCCTCACCAGCGAGATCCTCGGATCGCTGAAGTGCGATTGTCGCGAGCAGCTCGAGCACGCTCTCGATCTGATCGGGAGCTCCGAACGCGGCGCGGTGATCTACCTGCGCCAGGAAGGCCGCGGCATCGGTCTCGGGAACAAGATCCGCGCTTACGCGCTCCAGGCACGGGGCGCCGATACGTACGAGGCGAACCGCGCCCTGGGGTTCGGCGATGATCTGCGCCGCTATGACATCGCCGCGCAGATGCTGAAGCAGCTCGGAGCTCGCTCGATCGACCTGATCACCAACAATCCGGCGAAGATCGCGGCGCTGGAAGCCGAGGGAGTGGCCGTCCGCCGCCGGATTCCTTCGCTGGCGAAGACCAACCCGCACAACATCGGTTACCTGAAAACCAAGCGCGAGCGGACCGGTCACCTCATCGAGCTGGCGGAGCAGAAGACCCCGGCGTAGGGCTCGAGCGCACGTCGGCTGCGGCGTGCGCGCTCGGCGTGGAGCGCTGCAGCGCGGCTCCGACGAGCGCGATCCCGGAGCAGGCTGCCGCCGCGTAGATCAGCGGGCGCGAAGGGCGCGCGCGCCAGGCCCATATGGGTACGCTGTGCGTGCGGGTGCGCCGAAGTCAGGCGGCCTGAGAAAGGCGCACGGCGCGCCGCAGACCGGCGAAGGGCAGGAGCTGGAGCGCTTCGTCCGGGGTGCACCAGCGGTGCTCGTCATGCTCGTCCGAAAGACGCGGCTCGCCCGACACCGTGGCTGCGAACGCCGTCTCGCGCGCAAAGAGCGGCGGGACGCGGCCGCCCAGCGCGAAGCCGTGCGCGTATCCGAGCTCGCGAATCTCGTCGAGGCGCGGAGAGAAGCCGGTCTCCTCGTGCACCTCGCGCGCCGCGGTCTGGAGCGGACTTTCGCCGGGCTCGATGCGGCCGGTGAGGATCTGCCAGAACCCGCCCCGCTCGGCGCGCCGCTTGAGCAGGAGCACGCGTCCGTCCTCGCGCTGCAGCGTGACGCTGACCGTCTGCAGCTCGGGCAGCAGCTCCGAGGTCTCGCTCTCCCACACCTCGCCCGCCTTCAGCGCGATGACGTCTTCCACCTCGTGCACCGGCGGCGCGTCCGCGAGCAGCGATTGCAGCGAAGCGACGCTCGCGTCGTCGATACCGCAGGGCACGATGGCGGAGAAGTCCGTCAGATCCGTCCGGACGTTGAAGGCGAAGCCGTGCGAGGTGATCCAGCGCGAGATGTGCACTCCGACGGCGCCGAGCTTGCCCGCCGGGGTCCAGACGCCGATGCGGCCCGCGACTCGATGTGCGGCGATCCCGTATTCAGCGGCGACCCGGATCATGAGCTCTTCGACCGACGCGACATACTTGCGGACGTCCTTGCGATCCGGCTTCAGGTCCACGACCGGGTACCCGACGATCTGCCCCGGGCCGTGATAGGTGACGTCCCCGCCGCGGTCCGTCTCGAACAGCTCGAAGCCGCGGGCCGCGAGCATCTGCGGCGACCAGAGGACGTTCTCGGCCTTCGCTCCGCGTCCCAGCGTGATGACCGGAGGATGCTCGAGCAGCAGCAGCGTATCGGGTACGAGGCCCTGCGCGCGCGCCTCCACCAGAAGCTTCTGCATGGCGAGCCCGTCCTGGTATTCGACGCAGCCGAGGCGGCGGACGTGCAGCATGCGGGTCACGGGGGAGATTGTACTCAGGGCGACTGCTTGGCGCGCGCGGCAGGGGGCGACGCGAGCAGCTCCTCGCGCTGCTCGCGCAGCGACCAGGGCTGGTTCGCGTAGACGTCGTCGAAGAGCGATTCGCGCGCGGGATCGGGCTTCTTCTCCGCCTCGGCGATGGCGCCGTTCACTTCCTCGAGCACCTGCGCGCGGAGCTCGTCTTCCTGGCGCGCCGTCCACAGGCCCCAGGCTTGCAGCCGCGACCGCAGCAGCTCCAGCGGGTCGCGCTTCTTCCACTGCTCGACCTCCTGCTCGTCGCGGTACCGCGTCGGGTCGTCCGACGAGCTATGCGCGCCGATGCGGTAGGTCTCGCATTCGACCAGCGTGGGGCCGCCGCCGCTGCGAGCGCGGTCCAGCGCCTCCTTGACCGCCCGGTAGACGGCGACGGCGTCGTTGCCGTCGACCTTCACGCCGGGAAATCCGTAGGCGACGGCCTTCACCGCGATCGATTCGCTGGCCGTCTGTTTCGCGGTGGGCACGCTGATCGCCCAGTGGTTGTTCTGGCAGATGAACACCACCGGCGCCTTGAACACCCCCGCGAAGTTCATCGCCACGTGGAAGTCGCCTTCGCTGCTCGCCCCGTCACCCAGGTAGGCGGCGATGACGGTGCGGTCGCCCTTGATGCGCGCGGCCATGGCCGCGCCGACCGCCTGCGGCAGCTGCGTGCCGATGCAGCTCGACCAGCTCACCTGGTTCACGCTCCGCGATGCCATGTGGGAGGGCATCTGCCGGCCCTTCGTCTCGTCACCAGCGTTGCCGAAGATCTGGCAGAGATACGGCACGAGGGGGAAGCCGCGCAGCAGCATCGCGCCTCCTTCGCGGAGGGCGGGGAAGATCCAATCGCTCGCTTCGAGCGCGATCGCGGAAATCGGAGGGGTCTCGAGCTTTCGGGCGGCCCGCATGGGACGGCAGATCTAGAGGAACCAGGCCGCCGTCGCAACCGTGCATCCTCGGGGGAGTGCATCATGCCAGGTCAGAGCTGGTCGATGAGCAGCAGCTCCGGTGCTTCCAGCGCGTGGATGACCTCGTAGAGGAACGCGGCGCCGATGTGCCCGTCGATCACGCGGTGATCGAACGAGCAGGAGAGGTTCATCCGCTCGGCGATCTCCACGCCGACGGTACCGTCCGCCCGCCGCACCGGCTTCGCCCACTCCTTGATCTTGTGGATTCCAAGAATGCCGACTTCCGGGTGCTTGACCACCGGCGTCGCGAGCAGGCCCCCATCCTTGCCCAGCGAGGTGACGGTGAACGTCGAGCCCTGCAGGTCCTGCAGCTGCAGCTTCTGCTCCCGTGCCGCCTTCGCCAGCCGATCGAGCTCCGCCCCGATCTCGCGGAGCGTCTTGGCGCGCACGTCCTTGACCACGAACACCGTCAGCCCCTGCGCGGTCGCGGCGCCGAACCCGACGTTCACGTCCTTCTTCACCACCAGCGCCTGCTTCTCCTCGTCCATCAAGGCATTCAGCTCGGGATACTTGGCGAACCCTTGCAGCAGGGCCTTGGCGATGAACGGGAGATAGCTCAGCTTCGCCTCGCCGCGGCGGGTCAGCTCGGCATTGACGCGCTCGCGCAGGGAGGTCAGCGGCCCGGTATCGCATTCCTCCACGAAGGTGAACGGCACGACGTGCGCATGGCTCTGCACCATGCTCTTCGCGATGCTCTTGCGCAGGCCGCGCAGCGGCCGCACCTCGTCCTGCGCCAGCGCCTCCATGCGCGCCGGTGCCTGCACCGGCGGCCGCGCCATCTTGTTCTCCGCATGCGCGAGCACGTCCGCTTTCATCACCCTGCCCTGCGGCCCGGAGCCCTGGAGGGAACCGAGATCGACCCCCATCTCGCGCGCAATCCGGCGGGTCACGGGAGTGGCGAGCACCTTGTGCCCGTCGCCGTTTCCCCCGGCCTGGGCGCTGGTCTGGGCACCGTGGGCTGACGCACCGGCCTGGGGGCGGGGGACGTTGGCGGTCTGGAGCGGTGCTGGCTGACCTGCCTCCCCGGGAGGCAGGGGCGGCGCGGCCTGCGCCGGAGCGCCGGTGCTGGGCGTCGCCTGGACGGCGCCGCCGCCTTCCAGCTCCAGCACCACAAGCGTGGAATGCACCTTGGCGATGTCCCCTTCGTTACCGAAGGTGCGCACCACCTTCCCACGCCGCGGGCTGGGGATGGTGACGGTGGCCTTGTCCGTCATGACCTCGACCAGCGGCTGGTCCTCCACGATCTGGTCGCCCGCCTTGACCAGCCACTTGACGATCTCGCCCTCCACCACGCCCTCGCCGATGTCCGGCAGCTTGAACTCGAACTGGGCCATGTCAGGCCTCGTATGCTTTCAGCCCGCGCAGCGCTCCGAGGATGCGGGGCGCGAGCGGCAGGTACTCGTTTTCGAGCGTATAGGGAAAGGGCGTATCCCAGCCGGTGATGCGGGCGATCGGGGCCTCGAGCGAGGTGAAGCAGCGCTCCTGGATCAGGGCGCTGATCTCCGCGGCGAAGCCGCAGGTACGCGGCGCTTCCTGGACGATGGCGCAGCGGCCGGTCTTGCGCACGCTGCGGGCCAGCCTCTCGACGTCGAGTGGCCACAGCGTGCGCAGATCGATCAGCTCCGCGTCCAGCTCCGGGGCTTGCTCCACCGCTTGCTGCGCCTCGTGCAGCATCGCGCCCCAGGCGATCACCGTCATGCCCCGCCCCTCGCGCACCACCTTCGCCTCGCCGATGGGCACCGTGTACTCGCCTTCCGGCACCTCACCCTTCGCGGCCCGGTAGACGCGCTTCGGCTCCATGAAGATCACCGGGTCATCCTGGCGGATGGCGGAGATCAGGAGGCCCTTCGCATCGACCGGATTGGAGGGGCAGATCACTTGCAGTCCAGGCGTATGGATGAAGAGCGCCTCCGGCGACTGCGAGTGATAGTGGCCGCCTTTGATTCCGCCGCCCACCGGGGTGCGGATCACCACCGGCGCGCTGTACTGCCCCCCGCTGCGATACCGGAGCTTGGCCAGCTCGTTCACGATCTGATCGAAGGCCGGAAAGATGAAGTCCGAGAACTGGATCTCGGGGACCGGCCGCAGTCCGTACATCGCCATCCCGATCGCCGCCCCGATGATGCCCGCCTCGGCGAGCGGGGTATCGATGACGCGGTCGGCCCCGAACTCCTCGATCAAACCCAGGGTGGCGCGGAAGACGCCTCCGAATTTTCCCACGTCCTCGCCCATCACCACGACGCGGGGATCGCGGCGCATCTCGATCCGCAACGCGTCGTTGACCGCTTGAATGATGTTCCAGGCCGGCATCGGCTACCCGCCGTTCTCGACCCACCGCTGGATGAAAAACTCGCCCGCCTTGTAGCTGGATCGCACCAGCGGCCCTGCCGCGACAAAGCGGAATCCGAGCGCCAGCCCCTCCCGCTCGAGCCGCGAGAACACTTCCGGGCGCACGAACTCCTCCACCGGCAGGTGCTTCTCGCTCGGGCGCAGATACTGGCCGAGCGTGAGGATGTCGCAATCGACCGCCCGCAGGTCGCGCATCGACTGGAGGACTTCGTCGTGCGTCTCGCCGAGCCCGAGCATGATGCTGCTCTTCGTCCTCATCCCACCGCGCTTGTAGAACTCGAGGACGTCGAGCGACTGGCGGTAAGCCGCGCGGCGGTCGCGCACCCGCGGCGTCAGGCGCTCCACCGTCTCCAGGTTGTGCGCCGCGACCGTCGGCTGCGCGTCGACGATCATCTGCAGCGCCTCGCGCGACCCCTGGAAATCCGGCGTCAGCACCTCGACCATCGTCCTCGGTGCCGCCCGGCGCAACTCCACGATCGCCTGGGCGAAATGCGAGGCGCCGCCGTCCGGCAGCTCATCGCGGTTCACGCTGGTCACTACCAGGTAGTCGAGCCCCAGCCGCCCCACCGCCTCGGCGAGATGGCGTGGCTCGAGGGGATCGAGCGGCCCCGGCGTGCCGCTGCTCACGTCACAGAACCGGCATCCGCGCGTGCAGACGTCGCCCATCAACATCACGGTCGCGGTGCCACCGCCCCAGCACTCGCCGACGTTGGGACAGCTCGCCTCCTCGCACACGGTATGGAGGTTGAGCTCGCGGAGCGTCCGCTTGACGTGCTCGTAGCGGCCGCCGCCTGGCATGCGGACTTTCAGCCATTCCGGCTTGGGTTGGCGCGCTACGCCGCGGAGTGGGACGAGGGATTCGCCCATGAGGGCGGCGGTATAACCGAAAGCTGGCTGGACTGCGAGAGCGGCGGCCGTGCTAGGAGCACGTGTGCAGCATCGCGCCCAGCACCGCTCGGGCGACGCGCTGCGCAATGCCGCGCGCCTCGACGTTTGGCGTGAATCGCTCAGCGAGCCGATCCGCCAGCATGCTCCGCGACAGCGAGCAGGACTCGGGCGCCGGCGCCTCGGTCGCCAGATGACCCCCGACCGACAGCACAAGTGCCGCAAATCCGGCAGCAAATCCCCGACGCCACGACTGCGATTCGTTCATCGGAGCCTCCCAGCGCCCGCATGGAACAGCCAGGCGGAGACATCCTTCCCGCGAGAGTGATCCTAAATGTGGATTGGTTTCCCGCGCACTCCCAAAGCGGCCTCCGTGAGCACCTCGGAGAGTGTCGGGTGCGGCCGCATCACGTGAAGCATCTCCTCGCTGGTGGTCTCCAGGCGGAGGAGCGAGCAGGCGTCCGCGATCAACTCGGTGGCACGCGGGCCGACGATGTGAACGCCGAGCACCTCGTCGTATTGCTCCTCGGCCACCACCTTCGCCATCCCCTCGGCGAGGTTGAGGATGCGCGCCTTGCCGTTGGCTGAGAACGGGAACGTCCCGATCTTCACTTTGTAGCCGCGCTCCTTCGCCGCCTTCTCGGTCAGCCCGACAGACGCGACCTCCGGCTCGGAGTATGTCGCTCCTGGCACCAGATCGTAATTGACGGCGTGCGGCTTCTTGCCTGCCAGTCGATCGGCGACGAACTCGCCCTCCACGAATGCCAGGTGAGCGAGCTGAGGATGCGGCCGTCCGGGGATGGCGACGACGTCGCCGATCGCCGAGACCCAGCTCTCGCCGGTGAGCAGCGTGTTCGGGTCGATCATCACGAATCCCCGCTCCAACTTGATGTTGGGGAATTTCTCCAGCCCGACGTTCTCGCTCACCGGCCGCCTGCCGACTGCACAGAGGAAGAGGTCGGCCTCGAGCACCTCCGTCCCCTTGGAGGTGGTGACGATCGCCTTCAGGGCCTGGCCCGTCAGATCGACGTTCTCGAGCTTCGCGTTGGTGAGCGACTTGATGCCGCGCTTGCGGAAGGCCCTCTCGAACTCGGTCGAGATGTCCTCGTCCTCGACCGGAAGAAGGCGAGGCAGCATCTCCACCACCGTCACTTCGCTTCCGAATCGGCGGTAAGCGCTGGCGAACTCCACGCCGACCGCCCCGGCGCCGAGCACGATCAGACGCTTGGGAACGGCCGTGTTCTCGAGCAGCTCGTCGCTGGTCATCACCTTGGGCCCGAGGGTGAGCCCCGGGATCAAGCGCGGCGCGGAGCCGGTGGCGATGACGACGTGCTTCGCCTCGACGATCTGCTCCTTGCCGTCCGCCCCCGTGACCGACACCTTGCCCGGGCCCGCCAGCCTTCCGTGACCGTGCAGCCGTTCCACCTTGTTCTTGCGGAAGAGGAAGTCGATGCCCTTGCTGGACTTGTTCGCGACGTCCTCCTTGAACTTGCGCACGCCGTCCATGTCCAGCTCGACGCCGTTCGCTTTCACGCCCACGACACTCCCGTGCTTGGCCTCGTCGTAGACGTCGGCGCTGTGGAGGACCGCCTTGGTGGGAATGCATCCCCGCAGCGTGCAGGTGCCGCCGACGCGCGGATCCTTCTCGACGACCAGCGTCTTGAGCCCGTTCTGGCCGGCGCGGATGGCGCACACGTAACCGCCGGGTCCGCTGCCGATGATCGCGAGATCGTAGGTCGCCACTGACCGCCTCCCTCCTGCGCGAGGAGGCGCGGTTGGTAGCGCCCGCGACCTGCGATGTCAACCGCGCCGCGGAGGCAGTCCGGATTGTTCGCGCGCGATGGCGGCGAGGCCGGCCCAGTCCCACTGCTGCCGCCCTTTTGCGAGCGAGGCGAGGAAGTGATCGCGCAACAGGGAGGCGAGCGGCAGCGGTGCTCGCAGCTCCTCGGACGCTTTCATGGCGAGGGAGACGTCCTTGAAGCCGAGCGGCATGCTGAAACCCGCCGGCTCGAACTGCGTAGCGGCGATCCGCGACGCGTATCCGGAGGCGATCGGCGCGCCGGCGAAGATGATCTTCCCCAGCGCCTCCGCCGTTCGCGCCGGATCGAGACCGCCCTTCTCGGCGAGCGCGAGCACCTCGCCGAACATCTCGATCAACGAGGCGATGATGAAGTTCCCGCACAGCTTCGCGAGCGACGCTTGTTCGGGCGCCTCCCCCATGGGAAAGGTGCCCTGGCCGAGCGCGTCGAAGAGGGGCTTGCAGCGCGCGAGCGCAGCATCCTCGCCAGCCGGGACGATCCAGAGCTTCTTCGCTTCGGCCGCTTCGGGCCGGCCGAACACCGGCGCCGCAACGTACCCCTGGCCGCGCGATGCGTGCTCTTGCGAGAGAAAGCGCGAGAGCTGGACGGAGATGGTGCTCATCCCGCAATGCACCCCGCCGGACGGCAGAGTGGCGAAGAGATCGCGCGCGACGCTCTCCACCGCCGCGTCGTCCGCGAGCATCGTGATCGCAATCTCGACGCCCGTTGCGGCCTCGCGCGCGGAGGAGCATTCCCGCGCACCGGGCGGCGATTTTCCGGCGGTGCGGTTCCACGTCCGCACCTCGTGCCCGGCGGCGACCAGGTTTCCCGCCATCGCGCGGCCCATGCGGCCGAGGCCACAAAAGGCGACGCGCATCACTGCTTCCCGAAGAGCGCCTTGAGGCGCCCCGCGACCCCGCGGCCGAGCAGCGTCCGATAGACGCGAAGTCCGATGCTCCACGCGCTCTTCGAGTAGGGGTAGTACCAGAAGGCGGGGAAGCTCAGCCGCTCCAGGTTGACGTGGCGGACTTCGCAGAAATCGCGCAGCCCGTACTTGCCGTGGACGCGCCCCAGGCCGCTCGACTTCACCCCGCCCCAGGGAGTCTCCGGTACGGCGTGCGTGTAGAGGGTGTCGTTGTGCATGACGGTGCCCGCCGCGAGCTGGTTCGCGATCCGCTCGGCCCTGGCGCGATCCCTGGTGAAGACGTACGCGGAGAGGCCGTAGGTCGAGTCGTTGGCGAGCCGGACCGCTTCCTCCTCCGTCCGATACGTCATGATCGGCAGCATTGGCCCGAACGTCTCCTCCCGCACGATGGCCATCTCCGGCGTAGCGTCGGTGAGCACGGTGGGTTGCACGAACCGGGCGCCGTCCGGCGTCACCTGGATCTCGCCACCGGTCAGGATCTTCGCTCCGCGCTGGCGCGCGTCCTCGAGGTGCCGCCGGACGATCTCCACCTGCATCTGCGTGGTCATGGCGCCGAGGTCGACGTCGTACTGGTTGGACTCGCCTTGCCGCAGCTTCCGAGCCAGAGCGACTACCTTTTCGGTGAAGGGCTTCGCTACGCTCTCGTGCACGTAAACGCGCTCCACGGAGGCGCAGGTCTGACCCGAGTTGGCGAAGGCGCCCCAGGCGATCTTCTTCGCCGCTGCGTCCAGGTCGGCATCCGGAAAGACGATGGCCGGATCCTTGCCGCCCAGCTCCAGCACACAGGGGATCATCTGCTCGGCGGCGGCGAGGTTCACCTTCCGGCCCGTAGCGACCGAGCCGGTGAACACGATCATGTTGACGCCGCTGCGGATGAGCTCCGCGCCGACGTCCCCCTTCCCCTGCACGACGCCGAAGAGCCCGCGCGGGAGCCCAGCCTCCTCGAAGAGCGCGCGCGTCCTCTCCAGGATGATGGGGGTGAACTCGCTCGGCTTGACCACCACGGCGTTGCCCGCCATCAGCGCGGCGGCCGCATCGCCCGTAGGGATCGAAAACGGGTAGTTCCAGGGAGAGATGATGCCGATCACTCCGCGCGGGTAGAAGCGCAGGTAGGATTTCTTGTGCGGGAACAGGTGCAGCGGGATGCGCTCGTCGGCCAGCGCCTTCTCCGCATGCGTCGCGTACCAATGCACGGCATCCGCGACCGGCAGCACCTCCATGAACAGCGACTCGTTGCGCGTCTTGCCGTTCTCGCGCGTCAGGTGATCGCAGAACTCCTCGGCGCGCTGGAGCAGCAGCTCCTTGAAGCGCATGAGCACTGCGCGCCGTGCTGCGAAGGGCTTGCGCGCCCATTCGGACTGCGCGGCGCGCGCCTGCTGCACGGTGTAGCGCACGTCTGTGGGGGTGGAGACGCGCACTTCGCCGAGCAGCTTCCCGCTGCCGGGCTCGTGCACCACCAAGGTTCCCTCGGGCGTCACGGTTCCTTGGGCGGACTTCTGCGGCACCGCGATCACTTCAGCCATGGCGAGGCCTCCAGAGCGGGCTGGGGCGTACGCCCGCTGCCGCATGGTGTCAATCGATCTCGGGGGCGCTGAAATTCCAATTTGACTTGGGTGGTTTACACGGCGATGCTAGCGCACCGACGGATGCTGGAAATGAAGGAGATGCTGCGGCTCGGCAGCCAGCCACTCGACACGCCGGCCGAGCTCTCGCCTGTCGATACCGACGTCGCTCAGGGGAGGCCGCCCACCGTGCTGGTGGTGGACGACGACCGGGCCGTCCGCGACGTCCTCTCCGCGGTGCTCAGGGAAGAAGGCTATCCCGTCCGGCAAGCATCCAGCGCGGATGCCGCGCTGCAGATGCTGCGCGGCGACGATCTGCCGCTCGTGCTCTGCGACATGAAGATGCCGGAACATGACGGGCTCTGGCTGCTCGGGGAAGTGCTGCGGCGCCACCCGCATGCGGCGGTCGTGATGCTCACCGGGTACGGCGATACCGAAAGCGCGGTCGATTGCCTCAGGCGCGGCGCGGCTGACTACCTGCTCAAGCCGCCGCGGGTCACGGAGCTGGTGCGCGCCATCGAGCGCGCCTGGAGCAAGAGCAAGCTCACCTCGGCCCGGGCGCGGTATCACCAGGGCCTGGCGCGGCGGGTGCGCGAGCGGACGGCGGAGCTGACGGCCGCGCTGGCTGGGATCGCGCAGTCGTACTCGAACACGCTGGCGGCCCTGGTGAATGCGCTCGACGCGCGGGAGCACGAGACCAGCGATCATTCGCAGCGGGTGGTGCGCTACACCCTGGCCATCGCCAGGCGGATGAGTATCCCCGGACAGCAGCTCGAAGGCATCGGCCGGGGCGCCCTTCTCCATGACATCGGCAAGATCGGCGTTCCCGACAGCATCCTTCTGAAACCGGGCCCGCTCACGCATGCCGAATGGGTGGAGATGCGGCGGCACCCGGAGGTCGGCTCCCGGATCCTGGAGGAGATCGACTTCCTCAGGCCGGCAGCGGAGATCGTGCTCGCCCACCAGGAGCGTTGGGACGGCGGCGGCTATCCGCGCAATCTGCGGGGAGAAGCCATCCCGCTGGGCGCGCGCATCTTCGCCATCGCCGATACGTTGGACGCGATGACCAGCGATCGCCCTTATCGGAAGGCGGCTACTTTCGCGCAGGCGCGGCTGGAGATCTCGCGCTGCGGAGGGACGCAGTTCGATCCGCGCTGCGTGGAAGCGTTCCGGGAGATCCCGGACGAAGAGCTGGAAGCGCTGCGGCAGGAAAACGCAGCCTGAGGAGCAGGCCCATGCGCCTGTCGCTCACCGATCGTGCCGCGAAGGCGGTGCTCGCCCGCGCCCGGGAGGCCGACGTGCGGGGCTGGCTGCTCCGCGTCGCCGTGGTGGCTGGCGGATGCAACGGGCTCACCTACGAGCTCTATTTCGTCCAGAACGCGGGGCCCGAGGACGCGGTGGTCGACGCAGGTGAGCTGCGGATCGCGATCGACCCCGCCAGCGCGCCGCTGCTCGAGGGAACGGTGATCGACCTTCCCGGCGGCCCCGGCTTTCGCTTCGAAAACCCGCGCGCCCGCAGGACCTGCTCCTGCGGGGCCAGCTTCGAGACCTGATCATGCCGAAGATCCTCCGCACCGGCGCGCTCCTGCTTACGGTGGCGGTGCTCACCTGCCTGATCGGGTTCGTCCACGCTCGCGTCTCGGGTGGACCTGCCGAATCGGCGCGGCCCTGGATGTACGGGCTGCTCGCATGCTTTTCCCTGATGGCGCTCGCCGCCGTCTACATGGCGCTGGTGGGGGCATACCACACCATCCTCGCGCTCTTCGGCTGGGACGGCGGCCCGGGTATCCTGCGCAAGAACCCGAACTACGTGCCGGGCAGCGACGAACCGCTCGCCGACGGCACGCCGCTCGATCGGAAGGATTGAATCATTCGTCGCGGGCGAGGGCGCCAAGGAGCGCTTCGCGGTGCGTCTCGGCGAGTCGTGAAGCGAACCCGAGCAGAGCCGGGTAGGCGAGCAGCAGCGCGAGAAGCTCTCC
>VBKQ01000114.1 GCA_005879505.1 Deltaproteobacteria bacterium | reverse complement strand
GCTTCGCCTTGCTCTTGCCGAAGCTCATCGCCTTGCCCCCTCCCGCCTGCAGCTGGCGCATGAGGAAGACGAAGAGGATGCAGAGGACGCCGAGCGGCATCCAGGAGACGAGGAACTGGGCCCAGAGCGACTGCGAGTCCTCCTTCTCGAACTTCAGGGCCACGCCCTTCTGGCGCATCTTCTCGAGGAGCTGGCTGTCGAGCGGCGAGACGGTCCGGAATTCCTGGCGATTCTTCAGCTGACCCTGCAGCACGTTCCCCTTCACGGTGGTCGTGGAGACGTCGCCTCGCTCGACCGCCGCATAGAACTCGCTCGCGTCGATCTCCTTCGGTTCCGAGGAGCGCTGCTTGGAGAAGATCGAATAGAAGGAGAAGAAGAGCAGGATCAGGACTGCCCAGAGAAAGAAGGTCTTGTACGACTGTCTCACCTTGGCTCCTCGTCAGGCCTGGGATCCATCGTAGCAGAACGGGATTCGTGCCGCCGCTTGGACGGTAACGGTCCGTCCGGAGGCTTCATTTCCGGGCAGAGGCGAAAGGAGACGCCACCGTTTCCGCACGCCGGTCCAGGGCGCAACCCCTCGACCCAGAAGATCCGTCCATGTGCGTCGGCCAGGAGCGCGAGGCGCCCGCGCTGCTCCCTGGGAATGCCCGCGTCGATCCAGAGATCGGCGACCTTTTTCGTTCGGCCTGCGGCGGGGCGGAAGCGATCGCCTGGCAGGCGGCCGCGCAGCGTCCATGGAAATGGCGCTTTCGAGACGTCTACCGCCACACCCTCGCTGCCGCTTGCCTCCACCTCGAGCACCCGCGAGGCCCACGAGTAACGGCCGGGCGCAGGGATCGCCAGCTCGCCCGCCTGCGGATGCGGCCCCCGCCGGCCCTCGAATTTCACGACCGCGCGACCCCCGGGCAGATCTGCGGCGCCCTCCCCGCGCTCGAGCAGCCGGAGGATGGCGTCCAGGTGCCCTCGCTCGGGGCGGATGCCTTGCTCGTTCGCAGCTGCGAGCAGGGCGCGCCGCTGCAGCACCGGGTGGAGACGCCCGGCGCGCCCCGCGAGCGCATCGAGCAGCTCGTTCTCCTCGGCGAAGAGGGCGGCCGCACCCGAAAGCGCCTCCTCGAGGCGGGGGTTGAATTCCAGGAGCGCCGGCCAGAGCGCGCGCAGCCTGGCGCGGGCGCGGGCGGGATCGACATTGTGCGGATCATCAACCCAGCCGAAGCCGTTCGCGCGGCAGTACGCCTCGGTCGCAGCCCGGGAGACATCGAGGAGCGGCCGCACCAGCTCGATTCCGCGAGCAAGGACACGCCGGCGCCGGACGCCAGCCAGCGCCCCTGGTCCAGCCCCGCGGAAGAGCCGTAGAAGAAGGGTTTCCGCTTGGTCCCTGCGCGTGTGTGCAGTGGCGACGAAGGTGGCGCCAGCAGCGCGCGCGAGCTCTGCGAGCGCCTCGTACCGCGCGATCCGGGCAGCAGCCTCTAGCCCGGGCCCGCTGACGTTCAACTGCTCGATTCTCTTCAAATGGAATTCTACGCCCAGGCGGCGGGCGAGTTCCCGGACGCGATCCGCGTCGGCTGCGGACCCGGCGCGCAGACCATGGTCCACATGTCCGATCGCGCACCGGAGGTCCACCTTGACGGCGGACGCCCCGAGCGCGACGGAGTCGGCACCGCCCGAGCAGGCGACCAGGACGAGGGTGCCGGGGGGCAGGCCGCTGGCGACCGCCCGTTCGACGCTGTCCGTCAGATTTCCCACGCCCCCTACAGTGTAGCGCCGCACGGCGCCGTAGCGGCCTACGCACTTGCGTGTAGACTGTTGAGAACCCAATTTTCCAAACGTATAAAAGGGGGCATCGGGTCGGCGGCGGGAACATCCAGCGCGGACAGCAGGTTCTGAACGGTGAGGCGGCGGCGAGCCGCGAAAAGGATTGCAAGTGGGCCTGGGGGTCCCCCCCTCCCCCTCCAGGCTCATGGGCTGGCCCAGCGAAGCTGAGGCCAGCCTTTTTTTCGCCCGGCCGCCGAAGGCGGCTCAGCCTCCCCTGCAGAACACGCAGCGAAGGAATGTCGTCCGCTTCCGCAGGAGGATGGCCACGCAGCACCGGACGTAGACCGCTGCTCCGAACTCCCGCACGATGATGCCGCCCTGGCGGATGACGTCTTTCGTCGTGATCATGCCAGAGATCGACATCGCGAAGCTCCTACGTAGCAGCAGTGCCGAAATGTGTTCGTGCGACCTTCATGCCAGCGACCGACCGCCTGCTTTCCTGCTGTCGGTCGAGCGCACCAGGGGTTAGCGAGGGTAGCCGCACCAGGAACGAGGCGACGGCTGGTCGCTTACTTGACCCCGCTGTCGTCCACGTCTAGACACAGGAGACGGTTGTGCGCGCTCCGCGAGCGGCGGGCGCCCCTCCGCGGAGGATTTGATGGCAGGTACCGACAAGAGGAAGCAGAGCCTCTACTTCCCCGAGGACATGCTGAGGGAGATTCAGGAGGAGGCGAACCGGCAGGACCGCTCGCTCTCGTGGATCGTGCAGCAGGCTTGGAAGATCGCCCGCAACGAGATCATGCGCTTCCCCTCGGTGAACGACGTGATCGGCGGTGAGCGGCCGTCCGAGGAGCGCGAATAGATGTCGGCCAACGACGCTCGCAAGCAGAGCCTGTACTTCCCCGAGGACATGCTCAACGAGATCCAGTCCCAGGCGCAGCGGCTCGACCGCTCCCTCTCGTGGGTCGTGCAGCAGGCGTGGAAGATCGCCAAGGCGGAGCTTCGCAAGGTCCCGTCGCCGAACGACATGCTCGACGACGACCCCGCCGCACAGCGCGGATAACGCGCCCCGCCGTACAGTGCCGGCGCTCGGAGCGCATGGGCGTGCTCCGGGCCCTTTTCATGCCAGGGCGCTCTAGGGGCTGACGTTCACGGCCACTTGCTGCGGCCGCAAGAGAGCTTGGGTCGTCGCGGGCGTGGCGAGCAGCGCCGCGGGATCGAGCAGGCCCGGCTGGAGCTCGTTCGGCACGCGCCATATCTGCTTCGCGGCGGAGGTGATGGCGAGGGAGTAGCGGCCGGGCACGAGCGGAACCGATACCGGGGCGACGCGGGGGTCGAGGAGGTTCACCTTGGCCGACGACGCCTTCTGTACCACCACCGAGAGCGATCCCGTCGCGGCGTACAGGCCACCCGGCGTGCAGCTGGCGGACGAGAACTGAGTGGAGTCAAGCGAGCCGGACAGGACCGTCGCTTTTCCCGTCGAATCCACCTCGGCAAGCAGGCCCGCCGCGCCATCCACCTTGATCAGCTCGATGGAGACCGACCCCACGTCCGGTTTCCCACTGCCGCCACAGGCGAGCGTAAGGGCGGCGGAGCTATCGGGGCGAAGGGGCGTCACCGTTGCGTCCAGGATGGCCGTGGGCTCGATCTGCATCGAGGCCAATGCACCGCCGTTGAACGGAAGGTCGAAGTCCGCGCCACTCGCGGTCCCGGCGAGCTGGAAACTTGGCCGCGAAGGCATCGCCGCCGCGGCGGTCAGGTTCAGGGAAGCAAACGTCGCCCCTACGCTCGCGATCGACGGCGCCGCGACCAGGCTTCCCGCCCCCGGCGCCATCGCGAAGACTGCCGGCGTGGTGGCGAAATCGCCGCGCGCGTCGACGACGGCGGAGACGATGTAATCCCCGCCCGGCAGGTTCGGCAGCCTGTACCCGACTGTACCGCCCTGGAATTCCGTCCCCAGATGGAAGTCGGCGGAGACCGGAAGCCCGAAGGGCGGCTGCGCGTCCATCGCGTACGCGAAGACGTAAGCCGACGCGATGGCTGGAGCGCCCACCACCGTCAGGAATCCGGAGATCCCACCGGTATATCGGGGATGCGCAGGAGCAAGGACCTGGAACGCATTGCTCTGCGACTGAGTCTGGACGGTCCCCGGAGCACACGGCGCGGTCGCGCACACCACCAGGGGATCGAGCGCCGCGGAGCCTGCTTCATTCGGGATCTGCCAGACCTGCCCCGTCTGCGAAAGCAGCACGATCCGGTACCGGCCGGGCTCCAGCGACGGCAGCCGCCGCGGGGGAGCGCCGGGCGCCGATGCATCGAACAAAGCGGGCCGGACGATGATCTCCAGGTGGCCGGTCAGCACCGCCGGAGCATTGCCGCCCGGCTGCGGCCGGAGGGCGGGCAGAAAAGGTGTTGAATCGACGGCGGCCGCAATCACCTGGGTCTGCGTCGTGTGCAGGTCGGGCGATCTGTACTGGGTCAGCCCGGACGGGTCGGACGGGTCGAGCCGCACCAGGAAGACGCGCGGCCACACGTCGGGGAGGCCGTCGTGGTCTGCGTCCACGGCCGTTCCGGCCGGATCGCGCACGAGCTGCACCGCGAATTGGGGTGCCGGGGCCTTTCCTGCCGGAAACGACAGCGGCCTCGCTCGCAGGCCGAAGCGCACCGGCGTCACCTGATCCGCCGGCATCTGCGCCGGCGTCGAAGGATCGATCTCGAACGCGGGAGGATCGGACGACAGCTGCTGCACCAGCGTCACGTCCTTGCCGGCGACGTCTCCGCTCACCGCGACGGAGCGGGGCGTATCGCTGCCGGGCTCGAGCACCGCGCCAACCAGGTCGCCGCCGGTCGGCGTTCTCAGCAGAGCGAACGGAGAGAAATTGCCGTCGACGTCGTCGAGCGCTTGCACGATGTAGCTTCCGGGCGCCAGGCCGCCGATGCGGTACGGAGCCCGGAAGCCGCGGGCATCGGGGACCGCCGCGCTCGCCGGGACGATCTGGACGCGGACCGGCAGCGCGGCGCCCAGCGGCGGCGGCGGGTCGTACGGATCATCGCGGTACGCCTGCACCACGATGTTGCCGCTTGCGATCGAGGCGCCGCCGCTCCAGGCCACGGTGCCACTGATGCTGTTTGCCGGAAGCGTCCGGAGCGGCGCAATGGTCACGGCGTCCGCCTGCGAAGCGGTGAAATAAGGCGTGCCGGCATTGGCCGGGTCTCCGAGCTGATTGGGCAGCGTCCAGACCTGCCCGCTCCGCTGGATGACCACGAGTTGGTACTCGCCGGCCGGGATCCGGGCGAGCGGCCGCAGATCGGCGCCCAAGGCGAAAGGTTCCACCATCACCTCGAGCAGGTCCTGGGCAATCGGCGGCGCCCCGGCGGCGAGGTTCAGCAAGGCGGGGAGCACGGGCAATGAGACCGCCTGGCAGGGGACGATCGCGCCTGATCGGAGAGCGAGATCGATCGCATTCCCCGCCTCGTCGACGGAGGTGAGCTGGCGGAGGAACACCCGCGGGAAGACGTCGTAGAGGCCGTCGTTGAACGTGCTGCGCGGGCTCCCCTGCACGTCGCGGTCCAATTCGAGCGCGAAATGCGCGCGGGCGAAGCTCGCGCCCCGGGCCGGCAGATGCGCGATGCGGACCTTCAGGCGCGCCGGCTCGTCCATGTCCTGGTCCAGCGTCTGAGCTCCGCCGATCAGCTCGAAGGACGGCGGGTCGTAGGACAGCACCTGCGTGAAGCCGACGGTGATCCCGTTGACCGCCTGCCCGGGACCTACCTGGATGGGGAGCAATCGCAGCTCGCCGCCGGGATCGATCTCGCCGTATCCACCCGCCGGGTCACCCGCTCGCGGCTGCTGCGCGTAGTCGAACAGAGGGTCGAACTCGTGCGTGGCATCGATGAAGGCGCGGATCTGGTAGCTGCGACCGGAGCGCACCTGCGTGAACGTGAACGGGGCCGAGAACGCTCCCGCGTCCGGCGCGTTCCCGAACAGCCTGGATTGGGGCACCCGCGCCACCGCCGCGACCCCGCTGCCATTGCCGTCCGGCGGCGGGAGCGCTCCGGTGTCGAACAGCAGCAGGATCGCATCGCCTCGCGCTGGGCCACCGTACGCGACCTCGCCGCGGATGATGCCCGGCGCGGCACAAAGTCCGCCATCGCAGGTGTACTGGTCGAGCCCGGGGGCGATGCCCGGCTTCCCGCAAGCGAGGACGCCGATCGCGAACGCCGGAAGGATGCGCCGGATCGTCAGAACGCACCCGCCGCGGTGAGAAGCACGCGGCGGCCGATCTGGTTCCCGAACGGGTGTTCCCGCTGCTCGTCGCCCAGCAGGTTGTAGAAGGCGATACCCGCCTCGAGCTTGTCCTTGATGAAGCGGTAGCCGACGCGCCCGCTGACCATCGTGTGCGCGGACACCGGGTATGGGGTGAAGGTGAC
This sequence comes from Deltaproteobacteria bacterium, assembly GCA_005879505.1. Lineage (GTDB taxonomy): Bacteria > Myxococcota > Myxococcia > Myxococcales > 40CM-4-68-19 > 40CM-4-68-19. The sequence continues at coordinate 3,412 of VBKQ01000114.1, read as the reverse complement.
GCCGCCCGCGCTGTTCACGTCGAACGACTTCTCGAACCAGGTCGTGCCGGAGACGTAGTAGATGCCCAGGCCGAGATCGAAGTTCGTCTTCGTCCTCCAGGTCGCCGTCAGGTTCAGCTTGTGCCGGGCGGTATTCGCCAACGTCGCCGAGACCTGATTCGCCGCCGTGGTGCCCGCGGTGCAGCCGCCGCTCGCGCTCACGCTGCAGGCGAACATCCTCTCGTACGAGTAGTTCGCGCCCAGATCGACGCCGTCCGCCGGCGACCACTTGCCGCCCGCTTCCGCCCCCACGCCGAAGTAGCTGCCGGGCTCGTTCTCGAATCCGGTATAGCCGGCCACGTACTGCCCCGTCACCGGATCGACGGACTCGGAGGGATTCGCGGGCAGCCGGAGCGCGCCGTCGGTGATCAGGTTCTGCACCCGCTCCGCGTACAGCACGAGATCGGGCTGGAAGCTTCCGAAGCGCCCGCGATATCCGACCTCCGCCTGCAGCATCTGCTCCGGACGAAGCGTCCTGCTTCCCTGGAAGCGGACCCCCATCGCCGGCTGATCCGGGATGGGAGCGAACAGATCGATGTAGCTCTCGAAGAATGTGGGCGCGCGGAACGCGGTCCCGATGGTCAAGCGGAGCACCTGATCGGGCTTCACCTCGTAGAGGACGGTGCCCCGGGGAGATTGCACCAGCCCGCCGGCGGTGACGCTCTGCGCGGCAAGCAGTGGATGCCGATCGACCCGGTACGAGAAGACGAGCGAGAGCTTGCGAGTGATCTCCCACTCTTCCTGGAGGAAGACGTTGAAGTGGTGCTCCTGGTACGGAGACCCGTCGGGCCGGGGGGCGAGATATCCCCACTGCACGCTCTTGAACCGATAGCCGGCGCCGAAGCTCAGGTGGTGCGTCCCGGAAGCCCTGAACTCGAAACCCGTCTGCGTGGAGAGATCGACCACGTCGCTGCGTACGCTGCTCTTCAAGGAGAGGATCCCGTCGGGCCAGAACTCGGGCCCGGTGGTCAAGCGCAACGCATTCCAGAAGGCCTTCACCCGCGTCTCGCCGCTGCCTGCTTCGAGCCGGACGAATCCGCTCTGCCCGGTGTTGCCGAAGGTGCGCAGGGCCCCGATCGGGACCACCTGCATGGCGACGTTGTCGAACCCACCGCCCGCGGTCACCTGCGTCGTGCCGAAATCATAGGTCGCGAGCAGATCGGCGCGCTGGATCTCGCGGCTGCGGTCAGGTTGGGGGAACTGGGACGAGAGATCCACCCGGCCGGCGGCGAAGTCGCGCGTCCACTTGTCGGCCCGGTCGTATGCAAACGTCGTCCGGTAGGTCAGCTTCCCCGTCTTGCCACCGGTGGTGACGACGCCCTGGTAGGTGCCATGATCGCCGGCTTGCCCGAAGACGCGCGCGCCGGAGACGTCCTCGCCCGTCCTGGTGATGATGTTCACCACGCCGGCGAAGGCGTTGGCTCCGTACAGTGCCGATCCCGGCCCGCGGATCACCTCGATGCGGTCGATGTCTTGGATGGCGACGTCCAACACCGGCCAGAACGTGCCTCCGAGAAAATCCTGGTACACGGACCGGCCGTCCACCAGGACCAGCACTTTGTTGGCCAGGCGCCGGTTGAAGCCACGGACGGAAATGTTGGTATCGCTCGGGTTCATCTCCGCCACGTCGATGCCGGGTACGCGCCGCAGGATCTCGGGGATGGTTGCGGCGCCGATCATCCGGATCTCGTCTCCGGTGATGACCGTGAGCGAGGCCGGCGTCTTCGTCTCGGAGCTGGAGCGCACCGAGGCGGTGACCACCTGCTCCTCGAAGATGTCCTCGCCCCCGGCCTCGTGCGTTCCGGACAGCTCGGCGGCGATCTCGCGCGCGGTGGCCCGCGTCTTCGCCGGGATCGTTTCTCCCTCGAACATTCCGTCCTCGCCCTTGGCGGCGACGGCTCCCGGCTTCGCCGGCTCGGCCTTCTTGCTCGATGCCGTCCGGGCGGCGGGGGCGGGAACAGCAGGCGCTGGTGGTTGAGACTGCTGGATCAGCGCCTGGAGCTGCGCGAGCAGCTTCTGCACATCGATGTTCTGCGGCGGCGCCGCCATCGCCGGCGGCGGTGGTGCGGCAGATCCGATCGCCGCCTGCAGGCGCTGGATGACGGCCTGCACCTGCTCCTTGTCCACCGGATCGGTGGCGACGTACTGGCGGAAGTAATTGAGCGCCTCGGGAATGTCGCCGAGATCGACGTATGCCTTGGCGATGTCGTAGAGCACGTCGGGGTGCGGCTTGATGGCGTAGGCCTGCTTGAGCTCGCCGATCCCGCGCTCGATCTGTCCGGCGCCGATGAGCGACATGCCCTCCCGGAAGTGCCGCTTCGCGTCCGACCGGGCATCTGCGAGCGCCGCCGGCGCGAGCAGCACCGCGAGCAGGATTGCCGCGCGCACCGTTGCGTGCACGGCCAGCAGCCGGGTCGCGCTCACCGGGTTTTCCATCTCGTGCCTCATCGGTTGTCAGTACGGGTCGTCCTTGTAGCCGGTGGATGTCCTCTTCGGCCTCGACTCGTACGCGTCCCCCTTCGCGCTCTTCATCGTCACGCTAAGTATCTCGCGCTCGCCGTCCACTTTCTTGTTCAGCGACACCGGACGATAGCCGTCCTGCCGGAGCGTGAGCTGGAGCGCGCGGCTGGAGGGCACGCGCAGATCGAAAGGCGTGGTCCCCAGGAAGCGGTCGTCGGCATCGCGCACCTCGGCCCCGGAGGGATTGCTGATCACCGTCACCAGCGTGGTCCCCGCGTAGGCAGTCGGATACACGGCCGGGGCCGGCGGCTGCGGGGCGGCGGAGGGCGCCGGAGTGGCCGCTACCACCGGTGGCGCGATGGGCGGCTGCGGGACCGGCGCGGGAGCCACGGCCGCGCTCGGCTCCGGCGCGCGCAGTACGTAGGCAGCAGTCCCGATCCCCGCGATGACGATCAAGGCGGGCGGCAGCGCCGTGCGCAGGACCGGAGCGACGAGGAAAGCCGGCCGGGACGCCTGCGCAGCGCCGGCGTCCCGCCGCTCCGAAAGGGTCGGCAGCTCGACGAAGGCGTCAGCGGGAGGAGGCGGTGGCCTGCCGGAGGTCGCTGTCCCGCGCGCCGGCGTCGGGCGCAACGCGCCTATCGGCTCGCTCGGCGTGCGCAATCCGGGCTGCGGCGTCGGCGGCGTCTGCCCGATCGTTCCCGCGGAGATCCCGTCCGCTCCCGACGGCGAGGAGCTCGGCGCCGAGGTTCCGGCGAGGTGGGCGCGCAGCGCCTTGAGCTGCGCGAGGAGCTCATCCATCGACTGGAACCGCTCGTCGCGGTCCTTCGCCATGCAGCGCAGCACCAGATCCTGAAGGCCCGGAGCGATCGTCAGATCCGGCCGCAACACGCGCGGCGCCACCGGAGCGTCGTGC
>VBKQ01000422.1 GCA_005879505.1 Deltaproteobacteria bacterium | reverse complement strand
CCTGCACGAGCCGATCGGTTGCGTCGAGATTCAGCTGAACCCGAGCACGCGCAATGCGGGCACGTTCTCGCGGATGTCGTCAGTGAGATGCTCGGGAATGATTCCGCCGGGCTGTGGCCGCGAGCGCCGTGGGCGCAAGACGCGTTCCGGCGTGACGATCAAGTCGACGCGGAAGTCGTGATCCGTCTCTGGCAGCGTCCCGCGAACTACCTGCAGCGGATGCACGGTGGTCCCCACGGGGGTGCGCTCGTCGATGCAGCCCAGCGCGCGGCCCAGCGCGAACTCCAGATCCGAATAGCCGCCGCCCTTGCCGACGCGGCCACCGTTGCGGGCAACGGCAACCGATCCGGCAACGACCAGGTCGATGTGCGGCAGATCGCGGGGATCGATAGCGCGCCCCATTTTCGCCGCACCTCCGATCGATGCCGCGGCGCGCAGGTCACGTAGACGCCGGGGGTCCAGCTCCCAGAAGCAGCGCGCTTCCCTCAGGCGCGGGACGGCCATGTAGACGACCTTTCCTTCGCGCAAGGCCCGCAGCCGCACGTAGCACTGCGGAGCATCCGGATTGCACTTGATCACGCGCGCGCGGCGCCACTCCTCGAGCGTGGCGAGTCGATCCGCGGCTGCCAAGGCCCCGACGAAGTTGGGGATGCGACCGCGAGCGCCGGGAAATGCGGCGACGCCCCGCTCTTCCATGAGCGTCCAGATGCGATCGCGGATGGACTGCTTGCGGTCGGTCAAGGATCCGCACCTCAGGCCAACAGGCGCCGATTGCCGGAGTACCAGCGCCGCAGCTCGTCGATGGCCGTGGCGAAGGTGTACCGCGGCCTCCAACCGAGCTCCGCGCGGATCTTCTCGATCGACATGCGGCTTCGGGTGGTGACCATCCCGATGGCCGTATGAGTCAGCAAGGGGCGCCTGGTCGAGCTCCTCAGGCGGGCGCCCGCTTCGCATGCGATGGCGATCGCGCGCGCGGCGGGCAGGGGGACCGACCGGCGGACGGGACCCTTCCCCGCGATCGAGGCGACCGCGTCGAAATACTCCCGGAAGGAGATCGATTCGCCGTCGCCGACGATGTAGCCCTGGCCAGCGGCGCGCGGATGGTCCGCCGCGAGGAGCATCGCATCGACGAGGTTCTCGATGTAGCAGGGATGGCATGTCCCGGAGCCGCCGCCGAGAAGGAACATCCTGTCCTTCTCGATCATCCTCAGCGGTTCTTCGAGCCATGCGCCTTCGGGGCCGTAAACCACCGCGGGGCGCAACACGGTCACGGGCAGTCCGGCTTCGTGGAATTCGAAGGCGATCTTCTCGCCCTCCGCCTTCGTGCGCGAGTACGCATCCTTGCTCTTTCCGTATCCCGACTGGTCATCGAAGTACTCGGGAGCGGGCGTGCCGAACGCAGCGATGGAGCTGAGATGGACCACCCGCTCCACCGAGGCTGCCTGGGCGGCCTCGAGCAACCAGCGAGTGCCTTGCACGTTCATCGCAAAGAAAGTCTCTTCCGGGCCCCAGTCGGAGACGTGACCGGCGCAGTGGAAGATGCGTGCGGCGCCTGCGCATGCCCGGAGCAGCGATTCCCGATCGCGCAGATCGCCGAGCGCGATCTCGGCGGCGCCGACGATCTCGGTGGGGAGCCGCCCCTCGCTTCCCGGCCGGCAGAGGACGCGAACCCGCTGCCGTTCGCGGACCAGCCTCCTCGCGAGATGGCGGCCGATGAACCCGGTGGCGCCCGTGACCAGGTTCACCGCGCCTCCCGGAACCAGAGGACGCATCGCTCGATGGCCGGTCTCACCGGACCGGCCTTGAATCCGAGCTCGGTGTGCGCGCGGGCGCCGTCGAAGTAGAGGTATCTGCCGATCAAGCCGCTCATGGCCGAGGTGAGCGTCGGGGCCTTCCTGGTGAAACGATCCGCCGTCCACTCCGCTACGGCGCCGACCACGTCGAGCAGCGCCTTGGGAACCTTGAACCGGGGCCGGCCGACGCCGGCGATCCCGGCGACCGTCGTCATGAACTCCTGGTTCGAGAGGTTTTCGCCGACAAGAAGGTACTGGCGCCCTACCATACCGCGCTCGAGCGCGAGCCACAGGCCGCGCACGACGTCGTGCACGTCGATGAAGCAAGCGCCGCCCGCGACGTATATCGGCCACATGCCTCGCGCGATGTCCGCGATCGGCTTGCCGATCGGGGTGGGACCGTAGTCCCGCTCGCCGATCGCCGATGTGGGATTCACGATCACCGCCGGCAGTCCTCTCTCGCGCACGCGGCGTTTGATCTCCTCCTCGCCAGCCTTCTTCGTATCGGCGTAGAGGAAGTTCAGGCGCTCGAGGTTGTACGGCGAATCCTCGTTGCGAGGGCAGGCCGCGTCGGAGGCGCCCAGCGTGATGCAGCTGCTCGTGTGGATGAGCTTTTGCACTCCGCGGCGTCCGCACGCCTCGGCGACGTTCTGCACCCCGAGGACGTTCACCTGATGGAACAGCGCACGGTCTTCCGCCCAGTATCTGTTGAGGCCGGCCAGGTGGAAGATCGCGTCGCACCTTCCGGCGAACGCGTCGACGCTCTCGCGGTCCAGCAGGTCTCCGAATACGGGGTCGTACTTTCCTTCCAGGTCCGCGATCGGCATGAGCGAGGTGTTCCGCTGGAGAAACGCGACCGGGCGGAAACCCTTCGCCACCGCCGAGCGCAGCAGGTGCGCCCCGATGAATCCGTTCGCTCCGGTGATGCCGATCCTGTCCGGTGCCATTGCAAGCACAACGTTACTGCAGGAGCCACGAAATTGTGCGCGGTTGTGCCCCTTCCGCCCAATCGGTAGTGTTGACGGGAACGGATGGCAAATGTCTTCCTGGTCGCGCTGGGCGGTGCGTTGGGCGCTGTCGCACGGTTCGCCGTCGCGAGCGCTTTCACCCGCAAGCTGGGAACGTCATGGCCCTACGGGACGTTCTTCATCAATGTCAGCGGCTGTTTTCTCGTCGCTCTCTTCCTCACGGCCGCGTCCGAGCGATATCCGGACATGCACCCCGGATGGCGGTACTTCTTTCCCATCGGTTTCGTGGGGGC
>VBKQ01000421.1 GCA_005879505.1 Deltaproteobacteria bacterium | reverse complement strand
GGCGGTTGCATGAGGGGCACCGCCAGATCTTCGCCGACTCCGCCGTCATGGCTTCCTCCTCCACGAGCATGCGGAAGAGTGTAAGGAGGGGGCCTGACAATCCGTTCAGTGCAGCGGAAAGCGCAAGGATCTCAGGGGATTCGAATTGAGGGCCGCGGATGCGGGGTCAGCGCAGCTTCTTCTGCTGCTCATGCAGCCACAGCAGCGCGTCCATGGGCGTGGTTCGCGAGAGATCGAGCGCGCGCAACGCCTCTTCGATCGGCGCGGGCGTGGTTGGCGCAGGCTCCGCCCTCGGGCCTTCGAACAACCCGAGCTGCGCGCGCCGCTTCCCGCGCCCGGCGGCGAGCGCCGGCCGCCCCGCTTCATCGAGCTCCTGCGCCTCGAGGTTCGCCAGGATCTCCCGCGCCCGGAGCAGGACGCTCTCCGGCAGCCCGGCAAGCCGCGCCACCTGGATGCCGTAGCTGCGCGAGGCTGCGCCGGGCACGATCTTGCGCAGGAACACGACCCGCCCTTCGACCTCGGTCACCGCCATGGTGAGATTGACCGCGCGCGGCTTCTCCCGCGCCAGGTCGCAGAGCTCGTGATAGTGCGTGGCGAAGAGCGTCCGCGCCCCCACCCGGTCGTGGAGGTGCTCGGCGATCGCCCAGGCCAGGGCGAGGCCATCGAACGTGCTCGTCCCGCGCCCCACTTCGTCGAGGATGAGCAGCGATCGCGAGGTCGCCTGGTGGAGGATGCGCGCGCACTCGGCCATCTCGACCATGAACGTGCTCTGCCCGCGAGCGAGATCGTCCGCTGCTCCCACGCGCGTGAAGAGGCGGTCGACGATTCCCACCCGGGCCCGCGCCGCCGGCACGAATGATCCCGCCTGCGCAAGCACCGCGATCAGCGCCACCTGCCGCATGGCGGTGCTCTTGCCGGCCATGTTGGGACCGGTGAGGACGATCAGGCGCCGCTGCGCGTCCAGCTCGACGTCGTTCGGCACGAACGGCCCGTCTCCGGACTGGGCCAGCGCGCGCTCCACCACCGGATGGCGCCCGCCGGCGATCTCCATCCCATCACCGTCGTCGACAATCGGCCGCACCCAACCCGCGTCCGCCGCGACCTTCGCCAACGACAGAAGGGTGTCCGTCTGCGCCGCCGCCTCCGCGCAGGCGCGCAGCCCGGCGCTCTGCGCCAGCACCGCCTGCCGGAGCTCGTCGAAGATCTGCTGCTCGAGCGCGCCGCGCCGCTCCTCTGCCGAGAGGACGCGGGCCTCGTGATCGCTCAAGCCGGCGGTCACGAACCGCTCCGCGCCCACGGTGCTCGACTTGCGCTGATAGTCCTGCGGGACGAGGTGGAGGTTGGCTTTGGTGACTTCGATATAGAACCCGAAGATCTTGTTGTAGCGGACCTTCAGCGACTGGATTCCGGTTCGCTGCTTCTCCGCCGCCTCCATCGCGGCGATGGCGGCCCGGCCGCCCTGGGCGAGCTCGGTCAGCTCGTCGAGATCGGGGCGGAAGCCAGGACGCACGAATCCGGGCTCGCGGCCCGCGGGCACCTCGTCGATCAGCGCCCTATGCAGCAACTCCGCGAGCGCCGCCGGCGCCCGCAGGGGCGGACCGAACTCGCGCAGCAGCAGTGCCGAGCACTGCTCCAGCCGTCCGGCCAGGGCCGGCATCTCGCGAAGCGAGGCGCGCAACCCGGCGAGGTCCCGTGGCGTGCCCTGCCCGACGGCGAGCCGCCCCAGCAGCCGCTCCACGTCGAGCACGCGGCGGAGCCGCTCGGTGATCTCTTCGCGGAGGACGGCGGCCTGGAAAAGCTCCTCGACGGCGTCCTGCCGGGTCCGGATCGCGGTCAGATCGATCAGCGGCGCCGCGAGCCAGCGCGAGAGCAGCCTTCCACCCGATGCGGTGAGCGTGCGGTCGACCACCGAGAGCAACGTTCCGCTGCGGCGCCCATCGGGCCCGCGGAACAATTCCAGATCTTGCACGGCTCCGGGGTCGATCCAGAGCTGGCGCGTGGGATGCTCGACTGCCACGCGCACGACATGCTTCGCGGCCGAGCGCTGAGTTTCCTGGAGGTACACCAGTGCTTCCGCGGCGGCCTCGATCGCGAGCCCATCGCGCAGCCCAAAACCGTCCAGGGTAGCGACGCCGAGATGCCGCTTCAGGGACTGCTCGGCGCCCTCGGCGTCAGGGAAGGGCCGCGTCTCCACGCGGACCGCGCCGCTCGCCCGCCGGGCGGCCGCGGAGATCCCCTCGTCGGAGACAAGCACCTCGCGGGGGCGCACCCGCGCGAGCTCGTCGAGCGCTTCCTCTACGCCGGCCTCGGGCAGGGCGCGCAGCTCTCCGGTCGAGGCATCGAGCAGCGCGACCGCCGCGCGCCCCTCCGCGCAGGCCACCGCCGCCAGCCAGAGCGGCTCGCGCGCCTCGAGCGCCTCTTCGTCCACCAGCGTTCCGGGCGTGACCAGGCGGACGATCTCGCGCCGTACGAGCTGCTTGCCCGGGCCCGGCACTTCCATCTGGTCGCAGACGGCGACCTTGTGGCCCGCCGCGACCAGCCGCGCGATGTAACCCCTAGCGGCATGGTGCGGCACGCCGGCCATCGGAACCCGGTCCTCTCCTTTAGCCCGCGAGGTGAGCGTGATGCCGAGGAGCTGCGCGGCGATGCGCGCGTCCTCGTAGAAGAGCTCGTAGAAGTCCCCCAGACGGAAGAAGAGGAGCGCGTCGCGCGCCTGCGCCTTTGCCTCGTGGTATTGCCGCAGCATCGGCGTCGCCGGCTCAGCGCGCGCATGTGAAACCAGCTCGGCCACCGCGCCACAGATACCATGGACCCGTCCCGGTGGACCGGCTGCTATCGGTGAAATTCCCGCCCTGCTCCATCGTTTTTTCCCCGCAGATGCGCGCAACCCTGCTGCTGCTCGCGGCGGCAGCGCCGGCAGTCGCGCAAGAGAAAGCGCTGCCGCGGGAGTCTTCGTTCATGCGCACCGCCCACGCGGCGCGGCGAACTGGCGGCAGCATCCAGATCGATGGCCGCATGGACGAGGCCGCGTGGCAGGCGGCGCCTCTGCAAGACGACTTCACGCAAGTCAGCCCGGACGAAGGCCGCCCCGCGACCGTCCGCACGGCCTTTCGCGTGCTCTGGGACGACGAGTAC
>VBKQ01000113.1 GCA_005879505.1 Deltaproteobacteria bacterium | reverse complement strand
AGACCGGCGAAAGGTGGCGCGCATCCATCGCATGCATCGAGGCCCCGCCGTACAGGGCAAGCAGGCCGACGTCCACCGCGAGGAACCCGATGAGCACGCTGGAGGTCAGCCGGATCCCGAACAAGTTCAGGCCCGTGATCGCCAGCACCACGGCGGCCGCAACGACGTGCGCCGGAAGACCCGGGATCACCTGCCCGAGGTAGGTCGCGAAGGCGAGCGCGATGACGCTCATCGAGACCAGGTTCTTTCCGAGATAGCCGCAGCCGGCGACGAAGCCGAGCGTAGGGTGATCGAAGTCCCGGGCCCAGGTGAAGGCGCCACCTTCGGTCGGGTTGTTCACGCCCAGCTGCGCCGCGCTAATCCCGGTTGCCAGGGCGACGCTGCCGCCCAGCAGGATCGCGACCAGGATGCCGCTCCCCGCGGCCTCCGTTGCCGCGCCAAAGGTGGCGAAGATGCCGATGCCGACCATCATCCCCGCCGTGAAGAGCGTGGCAGTGAACGGCCCGAGCTCCCGTCTGAGACCGCCCCCTCGCGCGCTACTCACGACAGGCTCCCCGGGAGATGCGGAAGGCGGCGCTCATTCAGGGTGGGATCATGGGACTGCGCGACATGAGTTGCTGCTTTACGCAGGACCCCGATGTGGCGGGACTGCCGCGGTTGTGACCGAGGAACCTCAAGCAAGCTGTCATCTTTGCTCTCAATCGAGCGGCCGAGAGACTGTCTTCGATTCGGCGCCTTTCATCAGCGTGATGTCGGCGGTCGGGTGACCGTCCTTGAGCGATGGCATGGCGCTCACCGCCTTGTAGCCCTTGTTCGCCTTCACCGCCTTGGACACGGCGGCCTGGAGCGAAGTCTTCGCCTTGCTCATGGTCTCGTTCTGGGACTTGGCCGCAGTGAGGTCATCGCCGCCGGTGATCGGCTCGGACTTCGCCAGCTTGCCGGTCTTGTGATCGACGATCACCTCGGAGAACGTATCGCCCTTCGCGGTGTACACCGAAAGCTGCAGCTTGCCGTCCTCGATCTCGTACTTCGCCGAGATGGGCGTCCCCTTGCTCTTGCTGGCGGCCATTCCACGCTCGAGCGAAACTTTGGCATTCTTCATGTTCGCGGCGAGGTCCGACTTTTCCTCCGCGCTCGCGGACAGCGCGAAAGCGGCGACGAGCGTGGCGATGAGAAAGCAGCGCATGGGACCCTCCTTCCACGTTCTAGAGCAGCTGAATCAGTTGTCAAACGACCTTTGTCGCAAGCGTATCATCAGGCCTGGCCACAGGTTCTCCGTGACTGACGGCCCAGCACGGTGGCCTTCTCGCATCAACCCTGCCTCGATCTCATCGGCAGCATCATCCTCGAAGGGCCCTGGAGTTGGTCGGTCCGACCCGTCTTCGAGCGCGCGGCGGTGGTTCGGCATGGGCGACATCGACCTCCTCGGAACAGTGCCGAACGGGCAGCTCGGAATCCTGCTGCCCCGGCGGATGCTCCCGGTCGTCGCCTCGCGCGCGGTGCTCGGCGGCCAGGACCTCGGCGAGCCGGTGCGCGCGAGGGAGAATCCCGCCATCGGAGCCCTGCGTCTGCCCGCCCGCCCGGTGTTCGCCTTGGGCACGGGGTACTTCGCCGCTGTGCAGTGATGACGCGTGCTACCTCGCCCGAAGCGAAGCCCACTCCCGCAGAGCCGCGCCTTCCGGCGCCTGGTACCCCTTCGCATTTCCGGCTTTTTGAAATGCCTGCTGGTGGCTACTTCTCGGCGGCCTTCTTGCTCGGGTCGTCGGACGGGTTCACGTACGTGATGCCCCAGGGCCCGACGCCGTGCAGTTGGATGACGGTCTGGCCCTTCGCCATTCCGTAGTGGTGCACGCGCTTCGGGATCGAGTGGAAGCCGCCGACGGGCATTTCCTTGAGCGCCGCCTCGTCGAACTTGTCACCCATGCCCATCCAGAATGCGCCCTGAATAACGGTGACATGCTCTTCGGCGGGATGAAAGTGCGGCGGAATCTTCCAGCCGTCGGGGACGCGCAGGCGGACGGTATACTCGGAGCCCTTCTTGGACATGTCCCCATTCAGGCCGGCGACCTCGCAGCCAGCGGGCAGGACCGGCGGCGCGGGCGTGAACTTCAACATGTCGGGCGTGAGGATGTGGTCCGCCATGCTCGCTGCCTTCTTCGGAATGGCGGCTTTCTTCGCGTCGTCGGCTCCTGCCCGCAGCGAAATGACGAGTGCGGCGCAGAAGGCGATACCTCCAAACCTACGCAGCCTCATACTGGCCTCCTTGAGTAGACGGCACCGCGTTGATGGACTCATGGCAAGCGAAAAGCAAGAGTCGGCGGACAGCGCGATCGTCAAGGCCCGCGGGAACCGCGACCCGCGCGGAAGGAGGCGCCTAGAGTGCACTTACACTCGGAACGCTGCTCCGCTGGAGCCGAGCGGCGGGGGAAGGAAAAGGCGACCGGGCGGCCGAGCAGCCACCTGCTCGTTGCCATCAGCGGCTCACGATCAGCGAGAGTACCGAGAACAGGATGCCGGGACTAGCCGGCGATGCGAAGGTCGCTCATTGCGGTCAGCCCCGTCATCAACGCCGCGGGTCGACACGCCGCAGCCGTCGCAGGCGGCAGCGTTCCCGCACGATGCACTCGCTCACGATGGTCTCCAGGAATGAAGCCGTCTCCGCTGCCGGCCTCACCCGCCTTGCCGGCCAGTCCTGCACCAGGTCGGCGCCGTTCTCGTAATGCTTGAGCATGTCGTGATCATCGACCGCCTCCTCGACCAAGAGGCCCTCGTCGACGAACAGATCCACTGCCGCCCGCGCGGCATCCGCTCCCTCGAACAAAGGGCTGCCGTCGGCCTTGTAGACCAGCCGCCCCTCCGCTTCGACACGCGGATGCGGGCGGATGACCTGCAGGTCGAGCACGACGCCACCCGGAGTGACCGCCTCCCGGAATCTGCGGAGGACGTGCACGACGTCCTTCGGCAGGATTCATCAGAGTGTCCAGGAGAAGACCACGACGTCGAAGCTCGACGGTCTCAGCCCGATCCCGCTCGCCGAATCCACGCGATAGGTCACGCGGCCGGCCAGCGCATCGGGCAGCGCGGCTCGGGCCTTCGCCACGGCGTCCTCGTCCGGATCGAACGCGAGCACGCTCGCGGCGCGCTCCGCGATGCCGGGCGTGAGCCGGCCGTCGCCGCAGCCGACCTCGACGACGCGCGCGCCGGTGAAGTCCTGCAGCCTGCGCAACGCCGCGAGATGGGCTCCTTCGGGGTCGAGTACGCGGGGCATCAAAACCATCCTACGCCTGCAGGCGGGGCCGGTGGAGGCTTGACAACAATGCTCAACTAGTCTATTGAGCACTTGACTATGGCCGACGCGCATCGCCTCTTCAAGAACCGCCTCTACGGACAGTTCGCCCGCATCGGGAGGGCCTTGGCCAGCCCGCACCGGCTCGAGCTGCTCGAGCTGCTCGCCCAGGGCGAGCGCACCGTCGAGTCGCTCGCCAACGAGATCGGGATCTCGCTGGCCAACGCCTCGCAGCACTTGCAGGCGCTACGCGAGGGAGGGCTGGTCGAGAGCCGCAAGGAGGGCCTCTTCGTCCACTACCGCCTCGCGGACCCGGCGGTCTTCGAGCTGTGCAGGGCGCTGCGCAGCGTGGCCGAGCGCCGGTTCGCCGAGTTGGAGCGGCTGGTGCGCGATCACTTCGGCGACCGCGGCGGCGCGGAGCCGGTAAGGATGGGCGAGCTGGTGCAGCGCGCCCGCAAACGCGACGTCGTGATCCTCGACGCGCGGCCGGCGCACGAGTTCGTGGCCGGGCACATCGCCGGCGCCATCTCGGTGCCGGTAGACGAGATGCAGGAGCGCCTGCGCCAGCTTCCCAAGAGCAAGGAGTACATCGCCTACTGCCGCGGGCCGTATTGCATTTACGCAGATCACGCGGTCGCCGCGCTGCAGAAGAGCGGGAGGCGGGCCCGACGCCTGCTCGAGGGCTTCCCGGAATGGAAGGCGGCGGGCCTGCCCGTCGAGGAAGGAGAAGCGGCATGATCTTCCGTCCCTACTACCATTTCGAGACCGGCTGCGCCGCGTACCTCTTCGGCTGCCCCACGATGGGCAAGTGCGCGGTCGTCGATGCACACGAAGAAGAGGCGGATGCGTACGTCGAATTCGCGGCCAAGAAGGTCATGGCGATCACCCACGTCATTGACACGCACGTCCACGCCGATCACCGTTCCGGCGGACCCGCCCTCGCGCGCCGAGTGGGAGCGCGCTACTGCCTGCACGAGTCGGCGCGCGTCGCTCTGCCGTTTGAGCCGCTGCGCGACAAGCAAGAGATCGAGCTTGGCAACACGCGAATCAAAGTGCTCCATACACCAGGTCACACGCCCGAGAGCGTCTGCCTCGTCGCCACCGACCTGCGGCGCGGCGCCGACCCGTGGTTCGTGCTCACGGGCGACACGCTCTTCGTCGGCGCGGTGGGCCGCCCGGACCTGCCCGGCCAGGCGCGCGAGAACGCCGCGCAGCTCTACGACAGCGTGCGCGAGAAATTGCTGACGTTGCCCGACGACCTCGAGGTCTACCCCGGGCATTTCCTCGGTTCGGGCTGCGGCGTTGGGATGAGCGGCAAGCCCTCCAGCACCATCGCATTCGAGAAGCGCTGGAATCGCATGCTCTCGCTTCCGCGCGACCAGTTCATCGAGGCGCTCATCGAGGTGCCCGCCAAGCCGAGCGAGCACGAGCGCATCCTCGCCTTCAACCAGGGCCGCGCATGATCCGCCTCGGCCTGCGCGAGAACGCCGCGCAATTTTCGCTCTTGCTGCTGGTCAACGCCTTCGTCGGCGCGATGGTCGGGATGGAGCGCAGCATCCTGCCGCCGATGGCCGAGGCTGAGTTTGGCCTTCGCGCGCGAGCAGCGGTGCTGTCGTTCATCGTCGTCTTCGGCGTGAGCAAGGCGGGCACCAATTATCTGGCGGGCCGCCTATCGGATCGCTTCAGCCGGAAGCAAGTGCTCGTCGCCGGCTGGTTCGTCGCCGTGCCCGTACCGTTCATGTTGATGTGGGCGCCGAGCTGGAGCTGGGTGCTCGCGGCCAACGCGTTGCTCGGACTCAGCCAGGGCCTCAGCTGGTCAATGACGGTGATCATGAAAATCGATCTCGTCGGCTCCGCGCGGCGTGGGCTCGCGATGGGCCTGAATGAATTCGCGGGCTACGTCGCGGTCGCGGGCGCTGCGCTGGCGACGGGCTTCATCGCAGCACGCTACGGATTCCGGCCGCAACCGTTCTACCTCGGGATCGCGTTCGCTGCGGCAGGCCTGCTCCTCTCTGCGCTGGCCGTCCGCGACACGAAGGCGCATGCCGCGCTCGAGTCGAGCCTCCGCAAGGACGATGACAAAGTGCGCGATGTCTTCTGGCGGACGACGTTGCGCGACCGCAACCTCTCGAGCATCAGCCAGGCGGGGCTGGTCAACAACCTCAACGATGGAATGGCGTGGGGTCTCTTCCCGCTCTTCTTCGCGGCCGCGCACATGAACCTCGGTCACATCGGCGTCCTCACCGCTATCTATCCGGCGGTTTGGGGCGTCCTGCAGCTCGCGACCGGCTCGCTCTCCGACAGCCTCGGCCGCAAGTGGCTCATCGTGTCCGGGATGTGGATCCAGGCGGTCGGCATCGGCGCCGTCATCGTCTCTTCGAGTTTCGCGGGATTCGCGGCGGGCGCGGCGCTCCTCGGCCTCGGAACGGCGATGGTCTATCCGACCCTGCTCGCGGCCATCGGCGACGTCGCGCATCCGTCGTGGCGCGCGTCGTCGGTCGGCGTGTACCGGTTCTGGCGCGATCTCGGCTACGCCGTCGGCGCGCTTCTCGCCGGTCTTGCCGCCGACGCGCTCGGTCTTTCCGGAGCGATGTGGCTGGTCGCCGCGCTCACCTTTGCCTCGGGGCTCTTCGCTGCCCTGAGGATGTCCGAAACCCATCCGCAGAGGAGCACGCCATGGCCATTGCCTGCCCGGTAGATCTGGACATCCGAAAATTGCGCGACGAGATCCGCTCGATCTACGCGCGCGTCGCGAGCGACCCTTCGGGTGAGTTCCATTTCCATCGCGGGCCCGACTACGCGGCCGAGTTCCTCCGCTACGACCGCGCCGCGCTTGCGCAGCTTCCCGTAGAAAGCACCGCCTCTTTCGCGGGCGTGGCCAATCCGCACCGGATCGCGCCCATCGAGGAGGGCTCTGTCGTCGTGGACATCGGCTGCGGCGCCGGTATGGACCTGTTGCTCGCGGCGAAGAGCGCCGGCCCGCGTGGCCGCGCCATCGGCATCGACATGACCGAAGCGATGGCCGAGAAGGCCCGCGCTTCGGCGCGCGCAGCCGGGCTCGACAACGTCGAAGTCCGCCTCGGCGACGCGATGTCGCTGCCACTCGAGGACGCGAGCGCCGACGTGGTCATCTCCAACGGCGTCTTGAACCTCACCTCCGACAAGGCGGTCGCATTCGGCGAAGTCTTTCGCGTGCTCAAGCCCGGCGGCCGCTTCCTCTACGCGGACATCGTGGTGGCGAACGAGCTGTCGGAATCGATCCGCAAGGACGTCGATCTCTGGACGGGTTGAATTGCCGGCGCTCTCCCGGAGGGAGAGCTCATCGCGGTGCTCGTGCAGGCCGGCTTCCGCGACGTGGCTGTGCGCGAGAAGTTCGACACGTTCCGCGGCACGAGCAAGGAGCGCATCGCCCGCAAGTACGGCGTCACCGGCATCAACGTTTTCGCACGAAAGGCTTGAGCCGCCGCGAGTGGCAGAAAGGGGGACGTGAATGAGCAGGTACATCTTGATCCAATCCAAGAGCCCATGGGAGTCAGGCGATGTCGGGCACTTCTACGCGCTCGCCCGCGAGCTGGGCGATAGGGGTGAAGTGACCTTCTTCCTGGTCCAGAACGGTGTGATGGCCGCGCGGACCGGCGCCAGCGACGCCGGGCTCGACGGTATCCTGGGAGGGAAGGTCCGCGTGCTCGCCGACGACTTCTCGCTGCGCGAGCGCGGCATCGACGCGGGCTCGCTCAAAAAGGGCGTCGGGTCGGGCGCCATCGACGAAGTGGTCGATCTTCTCGCTGGCGGCGCCAAGGCGCTCTGGCACTGAAAGGAGCTCACATGGCGACGATTACCATCGGCATCATGGATCCGCCCTACGAGTCGGCGAACACGCCCACCGCGTTCCGGCTGGTCGAGGCGGCCATCCGCAAAGGGCACAACGTCAACGTCTTCTGTTACGAGGGCGCGACCGCGCTCGGCTTCGCGGGCCAGAAGCCGCACGCCAACGCCGTGCACGGCCTCTCGCTCGAGGAGGAGGACCACCCCAATCCCAAGGAGTGGGTGAAGTCGCTGCTCACGTTCGCGGGCGAGAAGAAGGTGAAGCTCGTCTGGTGCAACTGCGGGATGTGCGTGGATGAGCGCGGCGTCGAGAATCAGGTCGAGGGCGTCTGCCGCGGCTCGCCGGTCGATGCATGGAAGTACAGTGAGGCGTCAGACGGCGTCCTCCTGATCGGAACGGAATGAGGCGACCCATGGCAAAATATCTGAGCATCATCGACAGCTCGTACCGTGCCACGATCGAGGAGCAGGACGACACGGCCGTCTGGTTCACCCACGCGATGAAGAACGGCGGAGCGGACGTCTCGATCCTGCTCCGCGGTGACGCGGTCAACTATGCGGTCTCGGGGCAGGACGCCAAGGGACTCCGCTTCGGGGCGCGGACGGTGAAGGGTCCGGATATGGTCCGTGACATCCAGGCGGTCATCGACAAGAAGATTTCGCTCTACGCAGTTGCCGACGATCTGGCCGAGCGAGGCATTCCCGCCTCGCGGCTGATCCCCGGAGTGGAACAGGTTCAGCGCAGCGCGATCGCGCGGCTGATCGAGACCCACGATCGCGTTCTGAGTTGGTAGTGGGTCCTGGTCCCGGGCGCGCCCCGCCGCACGCGCCCGGGACCGCACGTGTAGTTGGCGACACACGAATCCGCTCAGTCGGAGCGCCTTCTGCTCCGGTTGATGGCTGCTGCCGAGATGGCAGAGCAATGGATGCGGTAGGCGTTCAAATGATCACGCTCGTGCGCGAATTCTCTTCGCTCGCAGGCGGCTCGGACAGCATCCTTTGTCCAACCGAGGAGCACAGCGACCTAAGCAACGTCGAGTGCCCGCGCGCCGTCTTGGAACACCTGTGGAACACAACGGCTGTGCACGGTTGGGGATCGTTGGTGAGGATCTGCCTTCCATCCGTCGAGCTCGCGCGATTTCCGTCGAGTCCGATGACCTTGGCATCTGGGTGTGAGACGACCTCCCGGCGGCTAAGCACGCCGTCTCCGACGTGCAGAGCTATGCTGCTCGCGGTACGCCTCGGATGTGACCGATGAGCACGCCCGAAACGGAGCGGGTCCGACGCATTTGGGAAAAGCTCGCCCCGAAGTACGACAAGCTCATCAAGTTTCCGGAGAGGTGGCTGTTCGCCGGCGGCCGCGATTGGGTCTGCTCGCAGGCGACTGGAAACGTCCTGGAGATCGCCGTCGGAACGGGTCGGAACTTCGAGCACTACCCCGCGGACGTCCGGCTGACGGGAATCGATCTCAGCGAGTCCATGGTTGGAATTGCAAAGAGAACGGCGGAGTCGCTCGGCCGGCAGGCGGATCTTCGGGTCGGGGATGCACAGGCGCTCGATTTTCCGCCTGGTAGCTTCGATACGGTCGTCTGCACGCTTTCGCTCTGCTCCGTTCCGGATGACCGGAAGGCGGTCGGTGAAGTAAGCCGCGTTCTCCGTCCAGGTGGAAGATTCCTGCTGCTGGAGCATGTGGCCAGTCCGCGTTGCACCGTGCGCGCCATCCAGAGGATCCTCGATTTGATCACGGTCCGTCTCGAGGGAGACCATTTAGTTCGAGAACCCCTCGTCCATCTTCGGGAGGAAGGCTTCGAGGTCGAGCGACTCAAACGCCTGAAATGGGGCGTCGTCGAACGCGTCGCGGCCCGGAAGCCGATCGTGGCGCGTCCGTCGTGAGCCTCCGGCCGCTCAAGCTGGCGAGTCCCTCCTCACTGCACCAGCAGCGTGCCGCCGATCATCCCCATGCCGCAGACGTAACGGATCTCGCCTGACTTCTGCGGTGTGAAGTCGATCGCAACGGCCTTGTCGAGCGGCAGCTCCTTCCGGATGGCCTGGTCCTGGATGACCAGCTCCTTCGCGCATGTCGCGTCGGTCTTCCGCGTCACGACGAGGTGCAAAGGTTCGCCCTTCTTCACCTCTATCTTGCTCGGCTCGAATCCTTTGTTGGTGACCGCGAGGTCGATGGTGCGCGCGGCGGGTGCCGCGGCGAGCAGGATGGCGATCAAGATGGCGTTCATGTCATTGCTCCTTGTACGAGTTGCGGAAGGCCTCGGCCCTTCCAGATAAGGTGTAGCGCGGGGGAGACGACAAGCTCCAGCACGGCCGAGGCGAAAGGTAGGGCAACAGTATGCATGGCGAGACCTGCTGCCGCAGCACCGTGCAAGCGCGCCAGACGAGAGATGCCGCGCCAGAGGATGCTCGCGAAAGCCACGGACCACCGCAGCGGGGAACACTACAGGCGCAATTGCGAATCACGCCTGCCCTCCTGCGCGCGTCCCCAACCAGTATCCGGCAGCACTGGCAAAAATGGATCCCGCTACCGCGCCGAGCAGCCACGCGAGTAGAGCGCCAGCCGTGAAGTAGGCGCATTGCAGGAAGATCGCAGGCGCTACGAGCAGGAAGAAGAATCCCGCGGCGACGAGGACGCGGCGTGGGCGCGGAGGCCCCAGTCGAGCCGCGCTCGTAGCGAAGAGCAGCAACGGAACGGCTGCGTAGACCGTGCCGACCACGAAGAAGAGAGGCCCCAGGCCCGCTCCGACGCGCATCGAGCACCACTGCACGACCGCGGGCAGCGGCAGCAGATGGTTGCCCACCAGGAATAGACCCGCGGCCGACAGTGCTCCGAGCATGAGATGGCCCAATTGGGG
>VBKQ01000420.1 GCA_005879505.1 Deltaproteobacteria bacterium | reverse complement strand
GGCTCCTCGCGGACGCGCGCGTCGTTTCCGACGCCAATCGCTTCTTCACGCACCTGCGCTGGTTCCGGCGGAACGCGCATACCAAGGCCGGCGAGTACCAGTTCGACGGCGCCCTGCTGCCGGACGAGGTGATCGGCAAGCTCGTCCGCGGTGAGGTGAAGTTGTATCGGTTCACGGCCGCGGAAGGGCTCCGTGCCGACGAGATCGCGCCGATCGTGGCCGCGACCGGCCTGTGCGCCGGGCCCGATTTCCTCAAGATCGTGCGCGATCCTCTCTCGCCCAAGAAGTACGGCGTGCCGGGGGCGTCGCTCGAGGGGTATCTCTTTCCGGATACGTACTCGCTGCCCCGCAGTGCGGGGTGCGGCGGGATCGTGCAAGCGATGGTCTTCCGCTTCCAGAAAGCGTGGCAACATGCCGAAGCGCAGCGCGCCGACACCGTGCACCTGGATGAGCTGCAGGGAGTGACGCTCGCCAGCATCATCGAGAAGGAGACGGGAAGGCCGGAGGAGCGGGCCCGGATCTCCTGTGTCTTCCACAACCGGCTGAAGAAGGGGATGCGCCTGCAGACCGACCCGACGGTGGTCTACGCCCTGTTGCTCTCGCATGACTACAAGTGGGACCACAACATCCACAAGAGCGATCTCTCCATCGCGCATCCCTACAACACCTACGTCGTCAAGGGCCTGCCGCCCGGACCGATCGCCAACCCCGGAGAGGCTTCACTGGAGGCCGCGTTGCACCCGATGCCCTGCGACGATCTCTTCTTCGTGTCACGGAACGACCACACGCACGTGTTCTGCCCGGACCTCAAGTGCCACGAGGCGAACGTGCGCAAGTTCCAGGTCGACTACTTCCACAGGCGGCGCGAATAGCCGGGCCGGGATCGCTTCGGCGCGGGCCGCGGCGGCCAACAGAGCGAGCGCGACCGCTCCCAGCACGGCCGTCCTGTAGCGCTCCACCAGGGCCCGCATCCGGGCGCTGTCGCGTGCCGTTGGCGATCTCGGTCGCCGCCCGCGAGGAGCGCATGATCGCATCCGAGAGCCGCCGGATCGCCGCACCCGCCTGGCCGGCAACCGCCCGCCCTGCGTCCGCCCGGCGGCGTCCTTCCTCGACTACCGCGGTAGCCTGCTCGATGGCGCGGAGGATCTCGGCGAGGATCTCCTGCACCTGGGCGGTGGAGTGCTGGGACCGGTCGGCCAGAGCGCGGACTTCGTGCGCGATGACGGCAAACCCGGTACCCGCGGTGCCGGACCTGCTCGACACGATCGCCGCGTTGAGGGCCAGCATCTTCGATTCGGCGGACAGGTCGCGCACCGCATCGATGATCCGGCCGACGTGGCGGGTGCGCTCCACCAGATCGTGCAGCATTCGCGTATTCGCGTCGATCTGCTCCCCCAGCTCGCTCACGGCGCGGACGGCCTGCTCGATCGACTCTTCGCCTTCGCGCGAGCTGTCGGTGCTGGACGCCGCCAGGTCGAGCACCGCCTGCGCGTTGCTCTGCGCTCTGACGAAGCGCTCGCGCAGATCGTCCATCGTCCGCTCCGTCTCCGCCGCGCTCGCCGCCTGGGCACGGGAGTGCTCGAGCTGGCGCGTCGCGCCGTCGAATACCTCTTCCGAGGTCGATTCCATGGCCACCGCCGCGTCGCGCATCTCCGCCACCACCGCGCGCGTGTTGTTGCGCAGCTCCAGCAGAGCGGATGCGAGGCGTCCGACCTCGTCCTCCGCCGGGTCGGTGAGATGAGCCGCCAGATCTCCCGCAGCGAGCTCCTCGGCAAACCGCACCATGCGGCGCAGACGCCGCGAGAGCAGCGCGAAGAACGCCCCGAACGTCGCGACCAGGACGACGCCGCTCGCGGCCACCATCGCGAACGCCTGGCGGGCCACCGCTCCGGAGAGCCGATCGGTCCGGATGCCCATCACCAGGGTCCCGAGAGCGGCGTTCTGCTCGCCGGGCAACCCCATCCCGCTGTCCCGATCAGGGTTCACCCGGCGGGTGAACCGGCTGGTGGAGTCGTCCGAGCGCGCCGACTCGCCGTGCAGGTCGTGATTCGCCACCACGCGCTCGGACACCCCGCGGGACACCCAGGCTATCACCTTGCCCTTCTCGTCGACCGCGCCGAGGTAGGCGATGTCGCTGTTCGATCCCAGGACCCCGCCGAGGACTTCGTGCGTCGCTCTCACGTCGTGCAGCGAGAGCGAGAGCCGCAGGTCCTGGTGGCGATCGAGCATTTGCAGCATCGAGGTTCCGCGGCGCTCGACCTCCACGCGGAAGTGGTTCGACTGGATCCGGGCGAAGGCGCCGCCGACCACCGCCGACGTCAGCGCCAGCCCGGCGAGGAGAAGGGCGATGGCGCGCGAGATCAGCGATTTCGACCACCGCCGCATGGCGCCATTGTTGCTGATCGCTCTCTCCCTTGCGGCTGGTTTCAGGAGAGAGCGGCCGGCCGCGGCCGGCAACTATTTGGCATCAAGGGCTGGTAGGACCGGGTGCGCAGCTGCGGTACACGGTGGCATACGTGTAGCGCTGCGCCGCGCAGAAGCGCAGACTGCGGAAGTCGAATCGATCGCGGGTGAAGTCGCCCAGCGGCCCGCGGACGATCAACACGGCGAACGTGGGCGTGTGGCGCGCGAGGCGCTGCTCGAAGTCCTCCTTCCAGGAGACGCGAATCCAGCGGTCCTCGGGAAGGGCGGCGGCAAACGCGAGCGTGATGTCCAGGTAGTACGGGCTGCCGTCGAGCAGGATCGCGTCGGCGGGAGCCGTGTTTGCCGCGAGCCAGTGTGCCGCCTCGGCGATGCCGGGCGGGAGCGAACCGATGGGTGCGAGCGGGCGCGCCCACTCCGCTGCGGCGCCTGTGCGGTTCCAGCAGAGCGCTGTCAGGACGAGCGGAGTGGCGGCGGCAGCGGCGACCGCTACTCCGCGCACCGGTCCGCGCAGGAGCGCCATCGCGTCGTGCGCGAACACCAGCGAAAGAGCGGCGGCAACCAGCGTGAATCGCGCCATGGGGTGGAAATCGAGCAGCGCCGCCGTGCGGAATGTGAACCAGGCGGCGGGAAGCCAGGCGATGGCGACGAGCTCCCAACCCGTCTCCCGCCGCCACGCGGCGCGTGCCGAGCCCCACAAGCCGAGCAGCCCGAGGACGGGTGTGGCGACGATGCAGACCGCGGACGGCCAGAACACCAGCCCCTCGAGTCGCGCGCGCAGCGGGCCCGACGAAGCCAGCGCCATCTGCGCGAGCATCGCGTGTTCGCGGTCGATGTGGTGGATGGGGGCGAGCGGATCTCCGGTCCAGCGCGCGTTCACCCAGAGCCAGAACAAGGCGGGCGCCGCCGCCACCGCGCAATATCCCAATGCGCGCGGAACGTCGCGCGTCCGCACGAGCAGCAGGGCTCCGAGGAGCGGGAGGTACATCCATCCGTCGTAGCGGACGAGGCCCGCCGCGCCGAGGAGGAGGGCGGAGAGCAGAGCGCGTTCGCGGAGCACCAGGAGAAGCGCCCCGAGCAGCAAGGCGAGGAAGAACGCCTCGCTCGCGCCGCTCGCGCTCGCCTGGATATGGAGGGGTGAGAGCGCGAGCCCGAGGGCGGCCCAGAAGCCCGCCTCCCGGCCCCGCTCGCGCTCTGCAACGCGGTAGAGCAGCCAGACGCCCACAAGGCCGCTGGTGAGCGAGAGGAGACGCGCCGCGACGACGCGGTCGCCGAGCAGACGCACGAGCCCGCCGACGAGGGTGAGGTGCAGCGGCCCGTACTGGTACGTTTCCAGGTACCCATGCCACAGGTGCGGGGCCTGCGCCCACCGCTCCGCCAGCTCGATTCGCACGGGCGCGTCGCCGTAATGCTCGTAGCCAAACAGCACGGGCGCGGCGCGCGCGGCGAGCGCGATCGCGAGCGCGACCGGCAGCGGCCGCTTCAAGGCCCGAGGTGAACAAAGTTGTGCACGGCGCAGTCCAGCTTTATGCAG
>VBKQ01000419.1 GCA_005879505.1 Deltaproteobacteria bacterium | reverse complement strand
AGGCGCGCGCGCAGCGTCTGCAGCAGGTCTTGCACCGAGGTGCAGGCGAGCCGCGCCACCACCACGTCGCCGGCCAGCGCCGTCGCCGACTCGATCAGCCCCGAGCGGGGGAGCACGGGCCGCTGCTCGAGCTGCGCGCGCAGCGCTTCTGCGGCGGAGGCGAAGAGCGGCCCCGCTAGCAGGACGGTGCCCAGGGCCTCGAATCGGCCGAGCCGCTCGCGCAGGGGGCCGTGCGCGGGGTCGAGCAGCCATGACTCGTCGAGAACCGTCCGCCCGTCGCGGCGGAGCGCGAGGCCGAGCGAGCAGCGCTCGAACGACCACCGCTCCCCGCGCGCGCTGCGGCCGGCGGCGAGGACGTCCCAGAGCGCGACAGACGCGCCGTCCGCAAGATCGACGGCAGTCCGCTGGCGGAAGCGCGCGCCAGCGAAGCAGGAGGTCGGATCCGGTGCCAGCACCAGCGCAGCGCCCGCACCGACCTCCGCCAGCGTCTCGCTCTCGCAACCTCGCGGCGATCGATAGATCCGGGTCGGTCCCTGGCTGGAAACGAAGCCGCGCGCTCCCTCGCCGACTGAGATCCGGAGCCGCACCCGATCGCCGTCTACGAACCCGCCGCCGAGCGTACTGAGGTAGGCCCATGCCGACCGGCCGTGGTTTCGCGGCGTGAGCAGCCGGAGCGGGCTCTCCGCGTATGCTGCGCGCAACACCGTGGCTGCGCCTGCGCGCTCGAACGATAGCCGGCCTTCGGCCATGCGCCGCCTTCTACCCCGGTTCGGTCCGGCTTCGCCTGCTGCTCTAGTCAGGTGCATCCGATTCAGATGGAGAGATGCTTTCGCACCTGCCCGGGATCGAGGTCGGCGATACGCCCGCGCAGGACGATCTCGCCGCGGGAGAGCACCACGCAGTGCTCGGCCAGCTCGAGCGCGAAGTCCAGGTACTGCTCGACGAGCAGGATCGTCATCCGCCGCTCGAGCAGCTTGCGCAGCACGCGCGCGATCTCCTTGATGGTCGACGGCTGGATCCCTTCCGTCGGCTCGTCCAGCAGGAGGACCCGCGGCCGCGGAACGAGCGCCCGGGCGATGGCGAGCTGCTGCTGCTGCCCGCCGGACAGATCTCCGCCCCGGCGCCTTTGCATGGTGCGCAGGATCGGGAAGAGCTCCTCCAGCTCTTCACGGGGGGTGACCTCGCCACTTCGCGCCGCCGCCTCCGCGACGAGCAGGTTCTCGGCGACGGTCAGCCGGGAGAAGATCTCGCGGCCCTGTGGAACGTACCCGACTCCCCGGCGGGCGCGCTCGTATGCCGGCATCGCGGTCACGTCCTCGCCGTCCACGGCCACCGCGCCGGAGCGCACCGGCAGCTCACCCATCAGGCAGCGCAAGAGCGTGGTCTTCCCCACACCGTTGCGGCCGAGCAGGGCGGTGCAGGCGCCCGCGGGGATGTCCAGATCGATCCCGCGCAGGATGTGGCTTCCGCCGTAATACTGGTTGAGCCCGCGGACGTTCAGCATCATCGCCCCAGGTAGACGTCGACGACGCGCGGGTCTTCTCGCACCACGTCGAGGGTCCCTTCCGCCAGGAGCCGCCCTTCGTGCAGCACCGTGATCTTCTGGCCGATGCTCTCCACGAAATGCATGTCGTGCTCCACCACCACGACCGAGTGCTTGCCGGCGAGCGACCGCAAGAGCTCTCCAGTGCGCGCCGTGTCGTCGTCGCTCATTCCGGCCACCGGCTCGTCGAGCAGGAGCAGCCGGGGGTCCTGCATGAGCAGCATGCCGATCTCCAGCCACTGCTTCTCGCCGTGCGAGAGCAGATCGGCCTTCTGGTCCGCCTTGCCCCGCAGGCCGATGACGCCAAGGACCTCGTCGATGCGCGTGTCCTGCTCCGGCGTGCGCTCCGCGCGCAGGGTGGGAAAGACGCGCTTGTCGGTCTTGAGCGCCACCTCGAGGTTCTCGAACACCGTGTGGTTCTTGAAGATGGTCGGCTTCTGGAACTTGCGCCCGATCCCCGCCCGCGCGATCTCCGGCTCCGACATGCGCGTGAGGTCGTGGGCGTTGCCGAAATGCGCCTCGCCGGCCTCGGGGCGCGTCTTGCCGGTGATCACGTCCATCATGGTGGTCTTGCCGGCGCCGTTGGGGCCGATGATGCAGCGCAACTCGCCCGGCTCGACGATCAGGCTCAAGCTGTCGAGCGCCTTGAAGCCGTCGAAGCTGACGGTCACGCCGTCGAGATAGAGGATCGGTCCCTGCGGGGTATCGAGGTTCACTTCTGCTCCCTCCTGAGGAGGCCGAGCACGCCGTCCGGAAGCCAGCGCGTGACCACGATGAAGAGGAGCCCCAGGGCGTAGAGCCACAGCTCGGGCGCCGCGACCGTGAGCCAGCTCTTGGCGCCGTTGATCAGCGCCGCACCCAGGATCGGGCCGAGCAGGGTGCCGCGGCCGCCGACGGCCACCCAGATGGCGATCTCCACCGAGTTCGCCGGCGACATCTCCGAGGGATTGATGATCCCCACTTGCGGCACGTAGAGCGCGCCGGCGATCCCGCAGATGGCGGCGGACAGCGTCCAGACGAACAGCTTGAAGCCCACCGGGTCGTAACCGCAGAAGCGGACCCGGTCCTCCGCGTCCCGGATGGCGGTGAGCACGCGCCCGAATTTCGAGCGCACCAGCATGCGGCAGCCGATCAGCGCGATCAGCAGCCAGGTGGCGGACAGCGCGAATAGCGCTACGCGCGTGCGCGGGTTGGCGAGCGGGAACCCGAGGATGCGCTTGAAGTCGGTGAAGCCGTTGTTGCCGCCGAACCCGGTCTGGTTCCGGAAGAAGAGCAGCATGAAGGCGAAGGTGAGCGCCTGCGTGATGATGGAGAAGTAGACGCCCTTGATGCGCGATCGGAAGGCGAAGAACCCGAAGACGAGAGCGAGGACGCCGGGAGCGAGCACGACGAGAGCCAGCGCCCAGAGGAAGTGCTCCGAGCCGCGCCAGTACCAGGGCAACTCCTTCCAGTCGAGGAAGACCATGAAGTCGGGAAGGAGGCTCCCGTAGACGCCGTCGCGACCGATGGAGCGCATGAGGTACATGCCCATCGCGTATCCGCCGAGAGCGAAAAAGAGGCCGTGACCGAGGCTGAGGATTCCGGCGAATCCCCAGATCAGGTCGAGGGCGACCGCGACCATCGCGTAGCAGAGGATCTTCCCGACGAGGGCCACCGCGTAGTCGGAGAGATGGAGCGCCGTGCCTGCCGGCGCGAGCAGGTTGCAGAGCGGGAAGGCGAGAACGA
>VBKQ01000467.1 GCA_005879505.1 Deltaproteobacteria bacterium | reverse complement strand
CGGGCAAAAACGACCTCGGCTATCGACGGCGAGACGTGCGCGCCGGCGGCTTTGCCGACGTGGAAACGCCGGAAGCGAAGGTGGCCATCTGCTCCACGGTCGCGTCGAGGAACGCGCGGTCGTTGCCCAGTGCCAGCTTGTGATCGAGCACGCCGTCGTTCCAGAGCGACGCCAGGCCGTGGCCGGTGGACCAGATCAACACCGTCCTCAGCATTACCTCCTGGGGAGAAGCCTGGGGCATCGCCAACCGGACCTGCTTGGCCAGCACCTCCAGCGTGCGGTCCGCCGCCGCGTGGAACGACCGGTACTCCTGGTGGGACTTGAGCTCCGGCAGGAACATGACCCGGTAGTGGGCGGGGTGGGCGCGCGCGAACTCCAGGTAGGCGCGAGCGAGTGCCGCGAAGCGCCCCCGCAGATCGGTCGGCGGCAAGCGGGCCAGCGCAGCCTCGAGCCGTCCGCCGAGCGCCGCGAACCCCTGCTCGGCCACCGCTGCCAACAGCGCGGTCTTGTCCTTGAAGTGGTGGTAGGGCGCAGCCGGCGTCACGCCCGCCCGGCGCGCCACCTCTCGGAGGGAGAAGGTCCCCAGCTCGCCCTCGGAGATCAGCGCGAGCGCGGCATCTACCAGCGCCCGCCGGAGATCTCCGTGGTGGTACCTGCGCTCGGGCCCGCTGGATCGCTTTCTCGGGAGGGCCATGGTGGACTGCCGGAAAATAGCACGGGGGCACCGTCCGGCGCGCCCGATCTGAACGCCGCTTGATTCAAACTTGACACCGCTCAGATGCACCCTTATCCAAGCGCCGTTCAGATGTGCGCCGCAGGCGCGGAGGCAACGTCATGAAGACGTTCGTTACGGGAGCGACGGGGCTGTTGGGCAACAACCTGGTTCGGGCTTTGCGGGCGGAAGGCCACTCCGTGCGGGCGCTGGTGCGCTCGAAGGAGAAGGCGCAGCGTCAGCTGGAGGGAACCGGCACGGAGTTGGTCGTGGGCGACATGGAGAACGTGCCCGGCTTCGCGAGCGCGTTGGGCGGCGTGGACGCGGTATTCCACACCGCCGCGTACTTCCGCGAGTACTACGGCGCCGGCGACCACTGGCCGAAGCTGGAGGCGATCAACGTGCGTGGCACCCTGGCGTTGGCCGAGGCGGCGCGGGCGCAGGGCGTGAAGCGGCTGATCGACACCAGCTCCTCAGGGACCATCGGCCTCAAGCAGGACGGGAGCCCGGGGGACGAAAAGACCCCACCGGCGCCGCTGGCCAAGCGGAATCTCTATTTCAAGAGCAAGGTGTTGGCCGCGGGGCAGTTGCAGACACTCGCGGCGCGCACCGGGCTGGAGGTGGTTCATATCCTCCCTGGCTGGATGTTCGGTCCGGGCGACGCGGCCCCCACTGCCAGCGGTCAACTCGTCCTCGATTTCCTTGCCGGGAGGTTGCCGGGGATTCCTCCCGGGGGGACCAGCGCGGTCGACGCGCGAGACGTGGCGGTGGGGATGATCCGCGCCGCCGAGCGCGGGCGCGCGGGCGAGAAGTACATCCTGGGCGGCGACTTCGTCACCCTGGCGGACGTGATCCGGACGCTCGAGCAAGTCACCGGGCGGCCTGGCCCGCGGTCGCGGATTCCGTATCCGGTGGCGTTCGTCTACGCCGCCGTTTCCCAGACCTGGGCGAAGATCACCGGCGGAAGGACCCTGGTCACCCTGCCGGGCGTACGAATGATGCAGGCGCGGCTGGCGGTGACCTCCGCGAAGGCCGAGCAGGAGCTGGCATGGAAGCATCGGCCGCTGCGGGAGACCCTGGCTGACGAGGTGGCCTGGTACCGCTCCCAAAGGCTCACCTCAGAGCCGGACGCGCACGCCACGGCGACGGCGGCGTAGCGGACCTGCTGGGCCGCCGTCAGAAGGTCGCCTGTACGCGCACGTCGCCGCTGGCGCTCGTGATCGGTACGAGCGTGGTGTCGAGCGTCCCCTTCGGCAGGTAGATGGTCCCGATGTCCGGATCGGTCCCGAGCAGCGACACCGAGGTCAGTACGAGCGTGAAGCTCTCTTGCCCCGTGCTGGCCGACCAGTCGGCGTTGGTCACCGCGTCCGCCAGCTGGATCTGCGTCGATGCGAGTACGAAGCGTTGCCGTTTGAAGAAGCGTACGTCCCGGCAACCGGCGCGGCGGGGAAAGTAATGGTGCCGAACAGCGTCTCGCCGACGACCACTCCCTCATCGTAGTCCGCTGCGGTGTTCTACGAGATCTCGATCACTCCCACCCGCTCGCTAGTGGTGAACGCGCCCGCCACGGTGCACGGGCGGGCCCCCTGGGTGGAGCTCGCTCCCGAGAAAGTATAGGTCCCGTTGTTCTTGATCTGCGGAAGCTTTGACTCGCGGCCGCTGCAACCGTACGCCAAGACTGCGAGCGCCCAGCCCGCGGCCGCTCCGATCTTTTCATGTTCCCCCCTCGCAAG
>VBKQ01000112.1 GCA_005879505.1 Deltaproteobacteria bacterium | reverse complement strand
TCTCCGGCGTAGACGCAACCTTGCAGCTTGCGGATCCAATACCAGCACGCGCCTATGGCCAGCTGCGGATTGCTCTCCAGCCGTCGCGAGAAGCTGTCCTCGTCGAAATCCGCGTCGTTGAAGCAGTTGAAGTCCGGCGTCAGTCCCCGCAGCGTCCGGATGAGCCTGAGCTGCCCGGTGATGCAGTCGCCGGCGAGACCGAAACGCACTTTGCGCGCGAATTCGAGCCCATCCTCCGCCTCCCGCTCGACCTCGCCGAGAGGATCTCCGGTGGCGAAGCGGTTCGTGATCAAGTCGATGCAGGCATACGCCGCGTAAGAGAGGTCACCGGCATCCTGCGCTGCCTGGAACGCGCGGCGCAGGAAGGCGCGACAGATCTTCAACTGCTGCGTCCAATGGGCCACGTGGACTGCGAAGACCAGGTACACGCGGGCGCTGAAACGGTCGAGCCGGTGCTTTTCGACCAGATCGAGGCCGAGCTTTCCGAAGCGGAACCCTGCCTGGTAATCGCCGAAATAGGTCCCGAGAACGCCGCCTAGCCACGCATAAGCAAGGCACGATCCGTCGCTGTTGCCGTGCTCCAGGCTGAGGGTCGCCATCCGGCCGACGACGAGGCGGAAAAGATTCAGGTCGGTGAACAACGCCGGCGAGGTGAGGACCGTGAGCACGTCCATCGTCGCGCGCCGGTCCGGATCCGTCATCAGCGGCAAGTCGACCAGCGTCTCGATCGGACCGGAACCGAGCAGCTGCCACAAGCGGTCATACTCTTGCCGGACGTGGTCCGCTGCCGGTTGCAACGGCCACTCGCTGTCCACCCGCCGCAGGTAGTCGTGCCCCACGGCGACAGCGCTCTCGCTCAGATCCAGGGTCGTGTACAGGTTGATGCGCACGCAGGTGGTGGCTGCAGAATCGACGATCGTCTGCGCGCGAGCCGAAAGAGCGGAGAGATGCTCTCCCGCCAATGCCAACTCCCCGGTCAGGTACTCGCACTCGGCCCAGCCAAGCTCGAGCTCGAACGTGAGCCGATAGCACTCTTCCCATCCGTTCTCCGCCAGCAGGGCGCGGCCGGCCATGAAGTATTGCAAGGCCGAGGCATAGGCGGTTGCCGCCTTGGCTCGCTTTCCCGCGACGAGGCTGAGCCTGGCGACCTGCTCTCGCTCCTCTTGCGTGACGATCATCGCCGCGCCGCGGTCGAACTGGTTCACGGCCTCGAAGATCTTCTCTTCTAGGGCCTCGGGCGCGGTGTTCGCCGCGAGCAATCGGCCGATCCGGAGATGCGCCATCGCGCGCTCGGCTTCGCCGATGAGCGCATAAGCCGCCTCCCGGATGCGGTCGTGGAGGAATGCGTAGGTCCTGTCCGAGCGGATCACCAATCCAGCACTGACGGCGTCCCATAGCGCCGCGTGCATCGATTGCTCGCTCTCGCCATCGACCAGGGCGAGCGTGACCGTTTCGGCGGCGTTTCCGAGACAAGCCAGATGTCCCAGCGCCTTCTGGGTCGAAGGAGCTAGACGGCTCAACTTCGCCGCCATCAGATCCGCGACATTGTCGGTAAAGCCTTTGGCGCGGATGCGCTGCACGTCCCAGGTCCAGGCCGCCGTGCCGGGATCGAATGCGAGGAGCGCCTCTTCTTTCAAAGCCAGCAAGAACTGGATGGTGAAGAACGGGTTGCCTTCGCTCTTCTCGAACACCAGCGCAGCCAAGGGTCGCACGCGCGCGGGATCGGTGTGCAGGGCATCGGCGAGCAGCCGCTCGACGTCGTCCCGCAGGAGAGGAGAGAGCACGATCTCCCGCACCTCTCCACCGGCTCCCCGGATCCTCGCCAGCATCCGCGCGAGCGGGTGCGAGGGACCGACCTCGTTGTCGCGATAAGCACCGACCAGGAACAAGTGGCGCACGTCCGGGTGGAGCAGGAGATGCTCGATCAAATCGAGGGTCGCGGAATCCAGCCATTGCAGGTCATCCAGGAACAGCGCGAGAGGGTGCTCCGGGCGTGCAAACACGCCGAGAAAACGCCGGAAGACCAATTGGAAGCGACTCTGCCATTCCTGCTGCGGGAGCTCCGGAACCGGCGGTTGCTCGCCGATGATGAGGGCCAGCTCCGGGATGAGATTGACCATGAGCTGGCCGTTCGGTCCAAGCGCATCGAGCAAGGCGGAGCGCCACTGGCCCATCTCCGCGTCGCTCTTGCCGAGGATCTCTCGGACGAGGCTCTGGAAGGCCTGAGCCAGCGTCGCATAAGGAATATTGCGCTTGTACTGGTCGAACTTTCCCGATGCGAACAGGCCGCGCGGCGGAACCAGCACCTTGTGCAGCTCGTTGACGACCGAGGACTTGCCGATCCCGGAATATCCGGAGACGAGCACCAGCTCCGGCCTGCCGCTCTCGACGACGCGGTCGAACGAGGCGAGCAAGGTGTCGATCTCGCCCGCCCGGCCGTACAATTTTTCTGGGATCAAGAGCCGGTCCGGGGTGTCGTGCTCCCCGAGCGGGAATTCGTCGATCCGGCGCCGGGCCTCCCATTCAGCGAGGCAGTGCCGCAGATCGCTCTCGACGCCGGCCGCCGTCTGGTAGCGCTCCTCGGCGATCTTGGCGAGCAGCTTCATGATGATTGCAGAGATGGGGGCTTGGACATCCTTCAACCGCTCGACGGGGGGCACCGGCATCCTCGCGATGTGGCAGTGCACCCACTCCATGGGATCGGAAGCCGTGAAGGGAAGGCTGCCGGTGAGCATCTGATAGAGAGTGACGCCGAGTGAGTAGAGGTCACCCCGGGAATCGATCGAGCGGTTCATTCGCCCCGTTTGTTCGGGCGCCATGTAGGCGAGCGTCCCCGCGATGACCTCGGGAGGTTCCGGCGATTGCCGCTCCCGTGGAAGTCGCGATGCGATGCCGAAACCAGTGAGCCGTACCTCTCCGCTCGCGCCGTTCACCAGGATGTTCGACGGCTTGATCTCCTTGTGGATGAGGCCGCGCTGATGGACGCTGCGCAAGGCCGCGGCGATGCCGATGGCGAGGCGCAAGAAGCGTCCCACCTCCATCGGCGCGCCCAGGATCCGGTCGAGCGGATCGCCTCCCGGATCCTCGAGCAGCAGCATGGTCCGGCCGCGTTCGCGCACGAGCTCCAGCGGGCGCACCGCCCAGGAACGGTCCAGGTCGTCCTTCAATCCGTATTCGTGAGTGAGACGATTCAGGCTGCCCGGCGTCGGGTGTTCCGCGGCGGGAAGCACCGCGAGAACGGCGTTCCGGTCGCCCTGGCGCCATCGCCTGCAGAAGACGCGCTCGCCGTCTTCGCACAGCACCTGCACGCTACCATCCCCAGCGCCGAACCAAGAGGACGGGTTCATGTGCCGGACCCCGCCGTCAGGCGCGCGGCCCGCCACCGGGCTGACCGCGAAGGACGCATCGGAGAAGTTCTATCGTCGCGGCTCCTTCCCCGCTACCCGCACTCCAAGCGGGTCTGAGGCCTGCCTCCAACCGACGAGCGCCCCGAAGTGGAGTCAGGGTGTGTCGGATCGCCGTACAAAGGTGTCGGCGCTTCGACAGGTCTGTCGGCCGGATGGATAATGGCGAGTGATTGTGTTTCGGCACGCAATGTGAACAGGTCGATCGCGATGAATGACTTGAAACGAGCCCTGGTGGTCGTTCCCCTGCTCGTAAACGCCGCTTGCCACAAGGCTGCTGCGCCTGCGACCCCGCCTCCTCCCGCCGTCCAGGTCGCCGATGTCGTGCAGAAGGAAGTGGCCATCTACCGCGAGTGGATCGGCACCCTGGACGGATTCGTCAATGCGGACATCAAGCCGCAGGTCGAGGGGTACGTCCGCAAGCAGGTCTATCGCGAGGGGGCTTACGTCCGGCAGGGAGAGCTGATGTTCTTGATCGACCCCCGCAATTACAAGGCTGTGGCCGACCAGGCGCGGTCCACCCTCGACAGGAACGCCGCGGCCCTGGCGAAGGCGCGGCTTGACGTGAAGCGCGATCGGGAGCTGATCGCCGCGCAGGTCATCCCCGCGCAACAGCTCGACAACGATCTCGCCGCCGAGCGGGAGGCAGCAGCTACGGTCGAAACGTCTCGCGCCACGCTTGCGCAGGCGGAGCTCAACCGCGGCTGGACCCAGGTGACCTCTCCCATCGCCGGCATCGCGGGCATCGCCCAGGCGCAGGTCGGCACCCTGATCAGCACGTCCAGCGTGATGACGACGGTCTCGCAAGTCGACCCGATCAAGGCCCAATTCAACATCAGCGAGACCGAATACCTCCACTCCGCCGGGGGCAACCACTGGGCCGAGCCTGTGCGAGGAGGCGAGCCCACGCTCGAGCTCATCCTCGACGACGGCAGCGTGTATCCGCACCGCGGGACGGTGGTCGTGACCAACCGCCAGGTCAACGTGCAGACGGGCACCATCGCCCTCCAGGGATCCTTCCCCAATTCCGGGAACCTCCTCCGCCCAGGCCAGTACGCGAAGGTCCGGGCCGCAGTGGATACGAAAAAGGATGCCCTGCTCGTGCCCCAGCGGGCCATCAACGAGCTCCAGGGAGCGTATTTGATCGGCGTCGTCGCACCCGACGGCAAGGTCGATGTCCGGACCGTGCGGGCAGGCGAATGGGTGGGCGACCTGTGGGTGATCGACGACGGGCTGCATCCAGGCGAGAAGGTCATCGTCGAGGGATTCGCTCGCGTACGGCCCGGCATGTCCGTGCGCGCGATGCCCGCCCCGGAGAGCTCCACCGCCTCCGCTAGCCCGCCGGCCGGCCGCGCGCCTTCGAAGGGAGACTAGGCCGTGTCCCGCTTCTTCGTCGGTCGCCCGATCGTGGCGATGGTCATCGCCATCCTCATGGTCATCGTCGGCGCCGTGGCGATGGTCGGCCTTCCGATTGCCCAGTACCCGAACATCGTGCCTCCGCAGATCCAGGTGCGGGCGAACTACACGGGAGCGGATGCCGTCACCGTCGAGCAATCAGTCGCGACGCCCATCGAGCAGCAGATGTCCAGCATCGAGAAGATGCTCTACGTGCAGTCGACCAACGCCAACGACGGCACGCTGCTCCTGCAAGTCACCTTCGACGTCGACAGCAACATCGACATCGACCAGGTGAACACGCAGAACAAGGTGGCCCAGGCGCAACCGCTCCTGCCGGCCGACGTGTCGAATTACGGTCTCACCTTCCAGCAGTCCACCGGTCTTCCGCTGCTCGGGATCTCCCTCTACTCGCCGAAGGGGAGCTTCGACACGCTGTTCATCGGGAACTACGCGACCATCAACTTGACGGACGCGCTGTACCGCATCCCCGGCGTGGGCCAGGTTATCAACTGGGGGACCTCCGATTATGCCATGCGCATCTGGGTCAAGCCGGACAAGCTGGCCAAGCTCGGCCTCACCGTCGGCGATCTGTCGAACGCGATCCAGGCGCAGAACAACGTCAACCCGTCCGGTCGCCTCGGCGCGGATCCGGCTCCGCACGGCCAGCAGTTCACCTATACGGTGCGGGCCCAAGGGCGGCTCCTCAAGGCCGAGGAGTTCGGCAACATCGTGGTGCGGCTCAACCCGGACGGCTCGACGGTGCGGCTCGGCGACGTCGCACGGATCGAGCTCGGCGCGCTGACCTACAACCAGATCGGACGTTACAACGGCAAACCGTCGCTCGTGTTCGGAGTGTTCCAGACGCCGGGGTCGAACGCCATCGCCGTCGCCAACGGGGTCAAGGCGAAGATGGAGGAGCTGAAGAAGCGCTTCCCGGCCGACCTCGACTACGCCATCTCCCTGGACACCACGGCGCCGGTGACCGAGGGCATTCGCGAGATCCTCATCACCCTCCTCGAGACCACGCTGCTGGTCGCGCTGGTCGTCTTCCTCTTCCTGCAGAGCTGGCGCGCAACCCTGATTCCGCTGATCGCGGTGCCGGTCTCGTTGGTCGGGACCTTCGCGCTCTTCCCGATGCTCGGCTTCTCCATCAACTCGCTGTCGCTGTTCGGCCTGGTGCTGGCCATCGGGCTGGTGGTCGACGACGCGATCGTGGTGGTGGAGGCGGTCGAGCGCCACATCGAGGACGGTCTCTCGCCACGAGATGCAACGCTCGCGGCGATGAAGGAAGTCACCGCCCCGGTCGTGAGCGTGGCGGTGATCCTCGCGGCCGTCTTCATTCCGCTGGCGTTCACGGGCGGCATCACCGGACTCCTCAACAAACAATTCGCGCTCACCATCGCGGTCTCCGTCCTCATCTCCGCCTTCAATGCGCTGACCCTCTCGCCGGCGCTGTCCGCGATGCTCCTGCGCCCTCGGCAGGAGGCGAAAGGGGTCCTCGCCCGGTTCTTCGCCGGCTTCAACCGCTGGTTCGGACGGGCCAACAGCGGGTATGTGAAAGCGTCGCGCTTCCTCGCGCGCAAAGCGGTGCTGGGGCTCGCCATCCTGGTCGGATTCACCGCTCTGGCGGGGCTCGCCGGCAAGAAAGTGGCCGGGGGCTTCATCCCCAGCGAGGACCAGGGCTACTTCTTCCTCAACGTGCAGCTCCCTGACGCCGCGTCGCTGGAGCGGACGGACGCCGTGTGCCGGAAGATCGACGCCATCCTGGCCGCCACACCGGAAGTGCAGTCCTACAATACGATCGCCGGTTTCTCGCTCTTGAGCTTCAGCTCGGCGACCTATGGCGCCTTCTACTTCGTGTCGCTCAAGAAGTGGTCGGAACGTCCGGGCGCGGAGCACACCGACGAGGCAGTGATCAATCGCCTGAACCAGCAGCTGTTCGGCCGGATCAATGAAGCGTTCGCCTTCGGCTTTCCGCCTCCGGCCATTCCGGGTCTCGGGAACGCCGGCGGCTTTTCCATGTGGATCCAGGACCGAAGCGGCGCCGACGTCCCTTTCTTACAGAAAAACCTGGAAGCGTTCATGGCGGCCGCGAAGAAGCGCCCCGAAGTGGGGTCGATCAACACGATCTGGCGGGCTTCGGTACCCCAGGTCTATGCCGACGTGGACCGGGACAAGGTCCTCAAGCAAGGCATC
The DNA here is from genome assembly GCA_005879505.1 of Deltaproteobacteria bacterium. Lineage (GTDB taxonomy): Bacteria > Myxococcota > Myxococcia > Myxococcales > 40CM-4-68-19 > 40CM-4-68-19. The sequence goes on along the minus strand of VBKQ01000112.1, from coordinate 6,536 downwards.
AGCTTGAGCAGCGTCTACCAGACCATGCAAGCGTTCATGGGCGGCGCCTACATCAACCAGTTCAACCGCTTCGGCCGCCAGTGGAGGGTGTTCTTGCAAGCGGAGGCCGACCAGCGCGAGACCCCCAACGACATCTCCGGCTACTACGTACGGAACGGGAAGGGCGACATGGTTCCGCTCTCGGCGTTCGTGGACACCAAGCGGGTGTACGGTCCGGAGTTCACGAACCGGTTCAACCTGTTCCGCGCCGCCCAGGTCATCGGCAACCCCGCGCCCGGCTACAGCTCGGATCAGGTGATGCGCGCGCTCGAGCAGGTAGCGAATGAAGCCCTGCCTCGCGAGATGGGCTTCGAGTGGGCCGACTTGTCCTACCAGCAGCAAAAGGCCGCCGGCACGGGGACCGTGACCTTCCTGCTCTCGCTGGTCTGCGTGTTCCTCATCCTCGCCGCGCTGTACGAGAGCTGGTCGCTTCCCTTCAGCGTCCTGGCTTCCCTTCCCATCGCGGTATTCGGCGCCCTCGTCGGCCTGCTCCTGCGGAAGTACGAGTTGGACGTCTACAGCCAGATCGGGCTGGTGATGCTCGTCGGTCTGTCCGCGAAGAACGCCATCCTCATCGTCGAATTTGCCAAGGGAGAGCTGGAAAAGGGCCGATCGGTCCTCGACGCCGCCCTGGAGGGCGCAAAGCTTCGCTTCCGGCCCGTCCTCATGACCTCCTTCGCGTTCATCTTCGGTCTCTTGCCCCTCTGGATCGCGTCGGGAGCGGGTGCCGTCTCCAGGCGCATCCTGGGGACGGCGGTCATCTCCGGAATGGTGGCGGCGACCGGGATCGCGATCTTCATCATCCCGATGCTGTTCGTGCTCGTCGAACGGGCGATCGAAGCGCGGAAGCCGCATGGGGAGGACGTGCTTCACGTTGCTCCGCCGATCTCGGGCAACGGTGGGCCAGAGCCGGCAGCGGCCCGCGCGCACGAAGGATGAGGGCCTTCACTTCGCGCGCCAGAGCGTGAGCCAGTAGACGAGGCCGTTCAGATCGCTGACCGAGAGCATCACGACGGCCTGCCGGTGCCCGGACGTAAGCGAGCGGATGCCGCCCGTGACTGCGAACCGCTCCTGGACCCAGGCGATGCGGCCGACGACCCCGGGAGCCTGGATGACGCCGCTCCAGGGAAGCGTCCACTGGGCGCCCACGCCGAGAGCCGCGCGGCCGAGGAGCAGGGTCGGCATGAGGCCGAAGGTGCTGGAGACCCGCCCCGTGCCGTCGATGTCGAGCACGTTCGCGATCGAATCGACCGACAGCGAAGGCAGGAGCCGCAGCGTCGGCTCGAGCCAGGAAAAGGCGATCCCGCCGCGGGCGACGTCCAGCGAGACGCGATAGGGAATCAGGTGCGCGGCGGCGATCAACGCCGGCCCTGCTCCCGGGGAGGGATGCGCGGGAATGGTCGACGGATCGAGAAGGAAGGATGGACCTCTGGAGAACCCGTGCGCGCGGCGCGACCACAGCTCGCCGAGACCCAAGCCCGCCAGTAACGTCTCGGAGAGTGCGTCCGGCGACGAGCTCGCGGAATGCAGCTCCATCGCCGCCGCGCGATCGAAGAGTGTCGCCGCCATGCCTGCAGTCCACCGCTCGCGGTCCGACAGCGCCTCTCGCATCGGCCCGCTCTGGGCCCTGTAACCGGCGCGCCCGAGAGATTCGAGGAGGTCCTCGAAGGTCGGATCCGCGAGGCAGAGCGGCTCTGCGTCGCCCGGGCGACAAGGTGCAGCGCGCGAGGTCACCGCCGCCAAAGCGGCACCCAGCTGGTCGTCGGCCGGGAGCTTCGGGTCGCCCAGCCATCCCCACGAGCTTTCCCGAAGGAGGCGCTCCGCGGCGGAACGGCTCCCCAGGCTGGCGGCCAGCTCCAACTTCGCCAGCCTGGCGATGACGAATGCGGCGCGGGCCGAGCGCCACAACTTCAAGTGTTCCACGTGCATCTGCAGCGCCTGGCCGAGGCAGCGCTGCGTATCGTCGGCGGCAAGGTCGAGCTCCAGCGGCGCGTCGCTGCGAAACACCGGCGGCGGCCGCCCCGCGAGGGCATAGGGTCCCTGGGTCTGACAATCGTAAGCCGCGATCTGAATGGCCGCGTCATAGACGCCGAGGTAGAAGTCGAGATCGCGCAGGCTCCGATCGAGGAAGCCCGAGAAGTTGAGGAGCTGTCCGCCGCCCAGCGGCGAGAAGCGGCGCGAGAGGATGAGCTGCCGTTCCGCTGCGTCGCTGGCGGAAAGCTGTGCAACGCTGGCGGCGATTGACCCCTGCCGCGCCGAGAGGGTCCGCAACCGGGGAGCGAGAGCGAGCAGGGCGGCAATGCGATCGGAACCGCGCGCCAGCGAGCGCATGGGCTCGTTCTCCATGCCGGGGTCGCGGCCGGAGCCCAACATGTCGAGCGCCTGCGCAGCCATCGGGGAGAGAGCCTCCTGTCCCTCCTCGAGCAGGACGGCCGAGACCAGCACGTGAAGCATCGCGTTGGTCGCGCGCAGCAGGCGATCGGATCCACCCGCGCGGGCGAGGAGGATGCGGCGCAGCTGCAGAAGCTCGGTGGCGCTCAAATGGGACTGGATGATTCCTGGGATTTCGCCGATCAGGAACCAGAAGGAGGCGACCGCAATGATCGAGATGTCATGGACGAACGCCAGGAGCCGCAGCTGGCGGTCGAGCGGCCGATTTGCCGAGCTCAATGCCGAGACGATCTGCTCCGCGCGGCGGCCGCCCGCGATGAAAACGGCCGAGAGATCCTCGGCCAGCTCGACGACCTGACCCGGCGTCAATCGCGACGCTTTTCGCTCGCTGTTCCCGGCTGTTCCGTCGCGCAGCGGTTCGGCGCAATTCCCCAGCTGCAGCGTCTCGGGGTTGGCGCCGCGTTCGGCCGCGCGCCGGAGGTCGCCCAGGCATCGAAGCAGGAACCGTCCCAGCGCTTCGCGCCGGGGAGACCGGAGCAACTCCGGGTGCAGCTTCGGACGGCCGGCATCGCCGGCGCCCGCGATGCGGGCCATCTCCTCCTGGATCTCCACCGCTTCAGCCTGGAGCTGCGCAGCTTCTGCGAGGGTGCTCTGGGTGGTCCTTTCCCAGCGCTCGTCGCGGATGGCACGGGCCAGCTCCGTGTCGCGCGCGGTGCCGACCAGGTTGGCGATCAACCGGGCGGGACCGGCGAGGCCGGATCCGGAGGAGCTTGCAGCTTCCGACGGCGCCCACCTGCGGTAATCGGGGTCGACGATGAGATAGGTGGTCGGAGTGAACGGCGGCGGATGGGCGCCCGAGGCCTCCGCGAGGTCCACGGCCAGCCCGACGGGCGCGTTGTCGAAGATGCCGCCGTCGATGTAGGTGCGCCTGCATAGTTGGCGGGATGCCGGCGGCAGGAGCCGGTCGCAGGAGAGGGTGCTGATGCGCTGGCCGAGGTCTGGTCCCTCGCAGCTGCCGTCGAGCACCAGGTTCTCCTCGGGACAGCTCGAGGCGCAATCACAGAGCTCGCGCGGGCGGAAGGCGAAGGGGAACGCCATCGATGCGAGGATCGCCTGGCTCGTCAAAAGAGAGCCGATTCCCGATGTGCCGGCGGGCTCTCCGAGCAGAAGCTGTGCTGCTGCCGACCCGCGGTCCGGCGGGAGCGCGGCGGCCACGACGCTGGGCCGTCCTCCCACGTCGACCTCGAACCGCCAGGGAATGACGAAGCGCTGCGTCCCTGCCCGCAGCCCCGCCACCCGCCGCTCCTGCGGCCGATCGCGGGTCACCGTCAAGCCGATCGATACGGCGCATCCGGGCCTGAATCGCGGACCGTGTTCGAGGAGGAGTGTCCGGATGCGGCGGATGGCTTCCTCGAGCGGAGCCGCGCTGAGCAGGCCGTCACCGGCCGTGAACGCGGACGGCCGGTCCGGGAGCAGCTCTTCGATGCCCACTGGCGCCCAGGCATCGTGGAAGATGTTGCTGTCCGGATCGTCGTCGTGCGTCTCGGTCCAGTCCTCGCACCACATCGCGGCGGCCATCACCGCGTTGGCCGCGCCCGCGGACGCACCTGTCACTGCGGCGAGCTCGGTCAGGCGGGGCGGCGTGCGCAGGTAGCGCACGGAAGCCCAGGTCAAGCCGGCCTCGTAGTTGCCGAGGCTCGCGCCGCCGCTGATGGTGAGGGCGAGCTTGTTCGGCGGCAAGGGAGAAAGCAGCGCAAGGAGCGCGATGGCAAGCAGGATGATGGGCCCCTCCGCTCAGTGGCTCATCGCCGACTCTTCCATGTTTCTCGTTGACCGCCGATCATTGCAACCACCGCGCTGTGACGCGCCGGCGCGCGATGTTCGTGTCACCGCCTATCAGGCTGCGATCGGCCGTTCCTCCGCGAATCTGGCCGCTTGCGGTTCGCCCTCCACCCGAAGCAGCGCAGGGCGGAGCGCGACCAGTCCCTGGTGAGACCTGTCCATGCCCCGCAGGCGGACCCGCCGCCCCGCGGCGAAGATGCGCGCGAAGACCGCCAGCGCTCCGCCCCGGATCGGCGCCGCCGCGCTGAGATCGATGATCGCCGTCGCCGAGGCCGGCACCTGCGCGACGGAGCACGCGAGCATCCTGGCGGAGGCACTCGACGCAGAACACGAACGCCGCTGCGGCGGCCGCCTTGAGCGCGAGATCGATCGGCCACGTCATGACAAGCTCTCGAAGCAGGGTTCGTGCCAGTCCTGGAGCGCTCCAAGGGCCTCGCGACGACGCGTCTTCCCCGCCGAGCTTCCGTCAGGCGCCGCTTTTTTCGTCCGCCACCGCCGGGAATGCGGTACGGCTGTGTCGCCCGCCGACAGTAGCTCCGCCCGATCGTCGCGAAACCGATCAGTCACTACAACGCCGCTGCGTTTGGCGCGGCTCGACGGTGGCACGTCATTCGCAGGTTGAGGGGGACCATGTGTGACCGGGCGACAGGCAGGCAGCTCGACGACCCCCGCACGAGCGACGATACACTGGCCGAGCGCGCACGAAGAGGCAGCGGGGAAGCGTTCGGGGCGCTGATGAGGCTGCACGGCGAGGCGGTGTACGCCATCGCCAGGAACATGTCCGCCACCATTCGCGACGCCGAAGAGGTGGTCCAAGAGGCCTTCCTCTCCGCCTGGCGCGAGCTGAGCTCTTTTCCGGCGGGCGACAGCTTCAAGACGTGGCTGTACGGAATCGCGATGAAGACCGCGTTGGCGCACAGAGAGGCCCACCGCCGCAGCCCGTGGGGCTCGCTCGAGGAATTGCTGCCCGCCTTCGACGGCGCAGGCCGTCTCATCGAAACCAAGGGCCGCTGGCCCGAGCTCGACGGCAGCCCTTCGGAGCAGATCAGGGTCACCGGGCTGCTGCGTGAGGCGCTCGAATGCATCGACGATGGCACCCGCGCTGCCTTCGTCTTGCGCGACCTCGTTCAGCTGCCGGTCGAGGAGGTGGCCGTGATCCTGCAAAAATCGCCGCAAGGCGTGAGCGAGGACGCGCATCGGGCCTGCCTCATGCTCCGCGGCTTCGTAAACGGGCTTTGATTCCCGAAGGTCGGCCTGTAGCGCTCCCGAGCGACACCTCAGCGCGCGACCATCGGGCCATACTTCTTCAAGCGCTCGATGAGCGACCCTCGGCTCAGGCCTAGTCGTCGTGCGGCTTCGGACTGGTTACCGCCGGCGGCCGCCATCGTCCGGCGGATCAGGCTGCGTTCCACCGCGTCGAGCTGTTCGCGCAGGCTGAGCGTGCCTTCGGGCGGCGCTTCGGCATCCGCGTCGGCTGCGGGAGCGGCCGAAGCCGCCGCGAACGCTTCGAGCCCGATCTCGCCACCCGTGCTCAGCGCCACGATGCGCGCCACGGCGTTCTCCAGCTGCCGGACATTTCCGGGCCACTCCAGTCTCTGGAGGGAATCGAACAGCTCCGGCTGGAACCGGACGTCCTGCATCCCGAACCGCTCTGCGTAACGGCGAGCAAATTCGGCCGCGAGCGCGGGGATGTCCTCGCGGTGCTCCCGTAGCGGCGGCACGACCAGGTCCACGACGGCGAGCCGATAGTAGAGGTCCTCGCGAAAGCGGCCGGCGCGGGCCTCCTCCGCGAGATCGCGGTTGGTGCAGGCGACGACGCGCACGTCGACGCGCTCCACCTTTCCGGCTCCGACCGGCTGGATCTCGCCCTCTTGCAGCGCGCGCAACAGCTTGGCTTGCACGGGCAAGGGAAGCTCGCCGATCTCATCGAGCACGAGCGTGCCCCCGTCAGCCTGCGCGAAGAATCCACGGCGTGCCTGCGACGCGCCCGTGAACGCGCCGCGCACGTGGCCGAACAGCTCCGCCTCTGCCAGATCTCCCGGAATGGCGGCGCAGTTGAAGCGCACCAGCGCTCGCGCGGCCCGATGGCTCTGGGCGTGCATGAGTGAGGCGATCAGCTCTTTTCCAGTGCCGGTCTCCCCGCGGATGAGAACGGTGATGTCCTTGGGCGCGAGCCGTGAAATCGTCTCCAAGAGCTGGCGCATCGCGGGCCCGTCGCCCACGATGGAATGGCCCAGCGCTTTCTCCGCCGTCAGCCTGCGGTT
>VBKQ01000466.1 GCA_005879505.1 Deltaproteobacteria bacterium | reverse complement strand
TGGCATGGCGCGTGCTCCGGTGCCGCCCGGTGACGTCCGCGCGGGGGCGGGAGGAGGAAGCATGTCGAGGAGTGTCGGAATCTGGATGGCGATGGCGGCGGTAGCGGTGGGTTGCTCGCACGCCGCCGCGGTGCAGGACGACGAAGTCAAGCACATCACGGAATTCCGCCTGAGCCGCGAGGACGTGGTCGAGGTCTCCGTCTGGAAGGAGCCCGAGCTTTCCCGCACCGTGCCCATCCGGCCGGACGGCAAGATCACGCTTCCGTTGCTCGGCGACGTGAAGGCGGAAGGCCTGACGCCGCAGGAGCTCGAGACCAAGGTGCAGAAGCAGCTGGCGACGCTCGTCCGTGACCCGCACGTCACGGTGATCGTGCACGACGTGAACGGCCCGCGCGTGTACGTCACCGGCATGGTGGGGCATCCCGGCGCGTTCCCGCTGCGCAACACCATGGGCGTGCTGCAGGCGCTGGCGCTCGCCGGCGGGCTCGCGGAGTTCGCGGACCGCGGCAGCATCACCGTGCTGCGCGCGGACGGCCGCCGGGTGGAAGTCGCCTACGACGATCTGGTCACCGGCAGGAGCAAGGTGACGCTCGGGCCGGGCGACACGGTGGTGGTGCCGTAGGAGCGATGATGATGGCCGCGACCAGGCTCGCGCTGCTCGTGGCCTTCGCCGCCCTCCTCTCCGCCCGGGGGGCGGGCGCGAAGGTCTACATCGAGTGGCGGCCCCGCATGTCGCTGATGGCGGGGTACAACGACAACGTGTTGCTGAACGGCACGGGGGCCGACGGATTCGGCCAGGCCGTGCCGGGCATCAAGCTCGACATCTTCGGCGAGCACAACCTGCACGTGGCCGTCGACTGCCAGGCCGGCCTGGCCCGCCTCGCCCATCCGGAGCAGTTCGGACTCTCCAGCGGGTTCGCCACGAACGAGACCTGCAACCTGGAGACGCGCCTGCACCTCTCGCCGCGCGACAAGCTCCACTTCCGCGGCGGAGCGACCTACTCGCAGGACCCGTTCTCCATCGGGCTCGGACTTCTCCTGCGCCCCGGACAGAGCGACATCTTCGTCGCCCACGTCGGCGGCGAGGTGGAGCACGCCCTCACCGGCCACTCCGAGATCGACTACGGAATGGAGGGGCAGGCGCTGGCGTTCGGCTCCGGCGATCCAGGCAACGGGTTCGTTCTGGCGCCGAACCTTCGCTACGCGTGGAAGACGAGCGCGCGCAGCAAGTGGGACCTCGGGGTGCGCGAGCAGCTCTTCTTCGGTATCGGCGCGCCGCGCGGGAGCGCTCGCGCTCCGAACGGCGCGCCGGGCGGCCTCCTCGACGAAGGCCACTCGCTCCTGCTCGGGTACTCCTACGCGCTCAGTCCCTGGACGAACTTGACGGTACGCGGCGGCGGCGTCCTGCTCACCGGCCTCAACCAGGCCGCGATGCCCACCGCCCGCGTCCAGCTCGAGAGCTACACGCCTGGCCTGGCGCTGAGCATCATGGTGGCGCACGACCTGGTGATCGGGCCGAGCTCGGCTGGTCCCTTGATCGGGGACTTCGCCGAGCTGGGCGTCGTCCGCGATTGGGAGCATGTCGCGGCGCATCTGCGCGTCGGCGTGTACCGGAACGCCGGCGTCTCGCACGCCTTGGACATCGGCACGCTCGGGTACGGCACCGAAGTCGGCCTGGGGTGGAAGTTCACGCGGGACCTGAGGATCGAGGTCGCCGCCTTGCGCGACGCGCGCCTCAACGACGTGACGGTCGCGCAGCAGGTGGATCGGAACGTGCTGCAGCTGCGCCTGATCTGGGAGAAGGCGCGGTTCGAGTGACGGCTTTCGCGGCCGCGGCCGCGGATGGAAGGAGAGGGCAGACGATGGATCGGACGTACACGATCGAAGAGCTGTGGGCCGCGGTGCGACGCCGGTGGAAGAGCCTGGCGCTGGTGGCGGGTGGCGTGCTGGTGCTGGCTGCGCTGGTGATCGCGCGCCTGCCGAACGAATACCGCGCGCGCGCCCTGGTCATGGTGGAGCCGTTCACGCCCCATCCCGACCTGGTGGTGCCGGTGGTCAACTCCCTCAACCTCGAATCCAAGGTGAAGTCGGTGCGCGAGGGGGTCTACGCGCGCTCGATCATGGTCACCGCCATCGAGGAGCTGAAGCTCTACGCCCGGGAGCGGGAGAAGAGCGTCGACGATGCGGTAAACGCCTTTCGCGCGGATACCGAGGTCCACGCCGAGGGTGAGAACGCGTTCTCGATCACGGTCCGCGGCCGCGATCCCGAGACGGCCGCCCGGGCTGCCAACCGCCTGGCCGAGCTATACATCGAAGGCAACCTCCAGGTGCGCGCCGGCCAGGTGGCGCGCACGCGCGACATCATCACCCAGAAGCTGGCGGAGATGCGGGGCGAGCTGACGCAGGGCGAAAAGAAGGTGACCGCCTTCAAGCGCGCCAACGCCGAGATGCTGCCCGAGCTGGTCGACGCCCGCTTCCACCAGCGCGACGAGCTGACCAAGCAGATCGAGCTGGAGGAGACGTTCATCAAGGAAGCACAGCGCCGGATCGACCTGCTCGGCACCCAGCCCTTCGGCAAGGACACGGAAGTCGGCCGGCTCGAGGAGCTCCATGACACGCTGCGGGCGCGCCTCGCCACCATGCAGTCGACGCTGACGCCCGATCACCCGGACGTCGAGTCGATGAAGCGG
>VBKQ01000465.1 GCA_005879505.1 Deltaproteobacteria bacterium | reverse complement strand
GTTCTTGCAGCGGCGGTCCTGAGCGCGCGTCCGCGTCAGCGTGGGTCCGGCAATTGCGCCGGGCATGTGTGCGGTGGGTCGCCCGGGTCGCCATCGCACCAGGGGCCGTCCGCCGGAACCTCCGTTGCTACGGCCGCCACGATCGCCGCGGCGGTGAGGATGGTTCCCACTTCGCCGTCAGCGGCCCACGTCCCGTGGGCGCGCACGGTGGCGCAACCGGTGAGGATGAGCAGCGCGATGATGAGCAGGCGAGCCACGCCCCCGTGGTTTGCATCGCGCGGACCAATCAGCATCGGCCGGTGTACTGCACCGATGTCAGACCCCATCGCATTGCTGGTATATGGTTGCCTCCTGAGGGGGCCGTGGTCATTGCGACCGACGAGGGGTTGACGTCGAGCAGCGCGCGGGCAATCGCGGAGCTGGTGCGCCGCCGCAAGGCGAGCGCCGAGCAGGTAGCGCTCGCGCACCTCGCCAGGATCGAGCAGCTGGACGGCGTGTTCGGCGCGTTCCAGGCAGTCGCGCGCGAGCTGGTGCTCGCGGACGCGCGCGCGGTCGACGCGGATCCGTCGCGGCGGAATGGCCCGCTGGCCGGCGTCCCCGTCGCAGTGAAGGACAACGTCGACGTAGCTGGGTTGCCGACGCGGCATGGCTCGGCGGCCACGCCCGACCGGCCCGCTGCCGCGGATGACGAGTTGGTGCGCCGCCTGCGGACCGCAGGGTGTGTCGTGCTCGGCAAGACGCGGATGCCCGAGCTCGCAATCTGGCCCTTCACCGAATCGGCGGCGTTCGGGGTGACCCGCAACCCGTGGTCGCCGGAGCACACCGCCGGCGGATCGAGCGGAGGGAGCGCGGTAGCGGTCGCGACGCGCATGGCCGCGCTGGCGCTCGGGTCCGACGGCGGCGGCTCGCTCCGGATCCCCGCCGCATGCTGCGGAGTTTTCGGCTTCAAGCCGGCGCCAGGTCTGGTGCCGTTGGCGCGCGAATCGGAGAGCCATTGGTTCGGTCTCTCCGCGGTCGGACCTCTCTCCCGCACCGTCGAGGACGCGGCGCTCATGCTGGACATCCTCGCCGGCCGGCCGCCGCGGCCCGAGCCCGGCCCTCCGGCGCGGTTGCGGATCGTGGTCTCGCAGCGCCCGAACGTCCCCGGCAGCCGCATCGACCCGGAGGTCGCGGCAGCGGTCGACGACGTCGCTCGCCGGTTCCGCGAGGCGGGTCACGCCGTGACCGAGGCGGATCCGCCCTACCCGTTGGACGGCGCGACCCGTTTCTGCCGCCGTTGGCTGCCAGGCATTGCCGAGGACGCCGAAGGGCTCGACCTGGCGCGAGTCGAGCCGCGAACTCGCGATATGGTTCGCGCCGGCCGATTGCTGCGGCGCCTGGGTCTCGCCGCTCCGGTCGAGCGCGAGCCGCTCGGTAGCCGCTTGCGGGCGTGGTTTGGCGATCGCGAACTGCTCGTCACGCCGGTGCTGGCCTGGCCCCCCGTGCGACACCACCGGTGGACCTCCGGGTGGATCCGCACGACGGTGGGAGTCGCGAGGTGGATCCAGACCCCGGTGTGGAACCTGACGGCTTTCCCGGCGGCATCTGTCCCGGTCGCGCTTTCGAAGAACAACTTGCCTATCGCCGTCCAACTCGTGGCGCCCCCGGGCGCGGAGGGCACTATATTCGCCGCCGCCCGGCAGGTCAGCGACCTCGTGACGTTTCCTGCGTGGGCGCCGGTTGCGAGGCAAGACCGCAACCCCGCTACTTCTTCTTCTCCACCCGGAAGTCCCCCGTCTTCACGTCGAAGTGCAACCTGAACTGCCCCCCGTCCGGGCTCTTGAAGTCCACCAGGTGCTCGAAGACGGTCCGGGCTTCCTGGATGAGGAACTTGAGGTACTCCCGGTTCCCTTCCTGGAAGGACTTGAGCGCGGCCAGCCCTTCGGGGTCACCCGTCAGGTTCATGGGAGGGGACTCTAGCAGACGAGTCCACTTCCCGTTATCTTGCGCCGCTTCGAGGAGGAGCCCGCAGGATGCAGCCGACCCGCCACCCGGATCGTTTCGTCGACCGCCATATTGGACCGGACAGCCGGGACATCGAAGAGATGCTCGCGGTGCTCGGGGTGCGGAACCTCGACGAGCTGATCGATCGCACGGTGCCGGCGTCCATCCGGCTGCAGAGGGCGCTCGACCTGCCGGCCGGGCGGTCCGAATTCGGCCTCTTGCGGGAGGTCTCCGAGATCGCGGCGAAGAACCAGATCTTCCGCAGCTACATCGGGATGGGATACTCGGATACGGTCACCCCGCCCGTCATCCAGCGCAACATCCTGGAGAACCCGGGGTGGTACACGCAGTACACGCCTTATCAACCGGAAATCTCGCAGGGCCGGCTCGAGGCGCTGCTCAACTTCCAGACCATGGTCGAGGACCTCACCGCGCTTCCGGTGGCGAACGCGTCGCTGCTCGATGAGGGCACCGCGGCGGCGGAGGCGATGACGATGTTGCACAACGTCGCTCCCGGCGCCGGCAATGCGTTCTTCGTCGCGCAGGATTGCCATCCGCAGACCATCGAGGTGGTGCGCACCCGTGCGGCGCCGTTCGGCATCCAGGTGATCGTCGGCGATCCCGCTGCCTTCGACCCGGTAAAGCAGAAGGTCTTCGGCGCGCTCCTCCAGTACCCGGCGACCGACGGCGGGATCCGCGACCCGCGGCCGTTCATCGAGAAGGTGCATGAGAACGGCGGTCTGGTCGTAATCGCCGCCGACATCCTCAGCCTTACCCTGCTCATGCCGCCGGGCGAGTTGGGCGCCGATTGCGCCGTCGGCTCGACCCAGCGATTCGGCGTTCCGCTCGGATACGGCGGGCCGCACGCCGCGTACTTCGCCACGAAGGACGAATACGTCCGCCACATGCCCGGGCGGATCATCGGGGTATCCGTCGACGCGCAGGGCCACACCGCGCTGCGCATGGCGCTGCAGACGCGCGAGCAGCACATCCGCCGCGAGAAGGCCACCAGCAACATCTGCACCGCGCAGGCCCTGCTGGCGATCATCTCCGCGATGTACGCCGTCTATCACGGCCCCAAGGGCCTGAAGGCGATCGCCCAGCACGTGCACGGACTGGCCTCCCAGCTCGCGCTCGGGCTCGCGCGGCTCGGGTTCCGGCTGCGGCACGAGGAATACTTCGACACCGTGGCGGTGGAGGTCGATGCGGCGCGGCTCGGGACAATCTTCACGGCAGCCGAAGCGAACAGGATCAACTTCCGCCGGATCGACGGGCGCACCATCGGCATCGCGCTCGACGAGACC
>VBKQ01000111.1 GCA_005879505.1 Deltaproteobacteria bacterium | reverse complement strand
TCGATGTTCAGGGCGAGAATCTGGTAGGCGACCTCGCGTTCGGGCACGACCAGCGCGAGGATCGCCTTCGCGCCCAGCTCCTTCAGGGCCGTGAGGCGATGGCCTCCGTTCGGCGTGCGAAACCCCTCCGGCTCGCGCACGGCGATGATCGGGTCCAGGTAGCGGCGAGTCTTGTCCATGGCGCGCGTGAGCTTGAGCACATGGGCGTCGGAGACGTCGCGCTGGTAGCTGGTCGGCTCCACCTTGTCGACCGGCAGGGCGGCGAAGAGAAGCGCGTTGCCTCCGAGCGGCTCGCGATAGGCCGCCAGCACCGATCCCCCCTCCGCCTCGACCTGCCCGGCCAGCTCCTTCAGCTCCTCCGGGACCGCTTCGAGCCGCAGCTGCGGCGGGCCCAGCTCCGTCGGCTTCAGCTTCACGCCTTTGCGGGCGCGCGGCTTTCCGGATTTTGTGACAGGACGCTTGCGAGGGGTGGCCATGCCGCCCGGCAAGGTAGCGCCTGACGCGGCCGTTCGCCACCGGGCATTGCGCCGCCGCGGGCAGGAGGCGCTCAGCGCACCGGCCGTTCAAGCCGCTCCGAGCCGGCGCCTGAGCACCGCGGTCACGGTGTCCAGGTCGACCGGCTTCACCAGGTGCTCGTCGAAACCGGCTGCCAGCGCGCGCTGGCGGTCGCTCTGCTGCCCGAACCCGGTGAGGGCGACGATCAGCGCGCCGCGCGCCTGCGGCAGCTCGCGAAGCCTGCGAACGACCTCGTAACCGTCCATCGCGGGCAGCCCGATGTCGAGCAGGATCACGTCGGGCGAGAACTCCCGCGCGACCCGCAGCGCCGAAGGGCCGTCGTGGGCCACGCGGACCTCATGCCCGTCCAGGCCCACCGCCTCGGCGAGCGTCGTCGCGGCGTCGATGTTGTCGTCGACGACCAGCACGCGGCCGTGATGTGCGCGCGCGGCGAGCGGGCGGACTTCCGTCTGCGTGACGCCCTCCACCGCGCCGGGCAGGAGCACGATGAAGGTCGAACCCTTGCCCGGCCCGTCGCTTTCCGCGCGCACGCTGCCGCCGTGCAGCTCGACGAAGCCGCGCACCAGGGCGAGGCCGATCCCGAGGCCGCCTGTCGAATAGTCCTTGGCCCCGGGCACCTGCACGAAGGGTTGGAAAAGGCCCTGGAGGGAGTCGGCGGGAATGCCGATGCCGGTATCGCGCACGCGCACCTCGAGCTGGCCATCGCGCTCTTTGGCGGACAGCTCCACCTCGCCTCCGGCCGGCGTGTACTTGATGGCATTGGAGAGGAGGTTGCCGAGGATCTGCTCCAGGCGGACGGGATCGGCGTCGATCACCAGCGGCCGGGGCGGAAAAGAGACCGTGAGCTTCTGGTCGCGGGCGCGCGCCATGGGAGAGACGGAGTCCGCCGCCTTCGCCAGCGCGTCGCGCACCGAGAGCCGCTCCTTCTGCAGCCCGATCTTCCCCCGGCTGATGCGCGAGACGTCGAGGAGCTCGTCGACGATCCGCACCATGTGCCGCGACTGCCGTTCGACGATGGCGAACTGCCGCTCCGCCGAGCTCGGGTCCCGCTTCATCACCTCGAGCGCGGTGATCACCGGCGCCAGCGGATTGCGCAGCTCGTGGCCGAGGACGGCGAGAAATTCGTCCTTGCGCCGGTCGGCATCCTGCAGGTCGCGCAGGAGCCGGGCGTTGTCCAGGGCGATCGACGCCTGCGCCGCGATGCCAGCGAGCAGGCGCTCATGCTGCTGCGTGAAGTGTCCGGGGGCGCTGTGCACGAACGCCAGGCCGCCGAAGAGGTGGGCAGTGCGCGAGGTGATGGGCACCGCGAGCAAGCTGCCCACGGGAGCTCCGTCGAATTCGGCCGGCGGCACGGATTCGATGCGTACCGTCCCGCTGGTTCCGCAGATGCGGGCGAGCTTCTGCACCGGCAGGTTGGCGAAAGTCTCCCGTCCCCGCCCGGCCGTGGCGAGCATGCGCGGTTCGGGAGCGGCGTCGAACATCACGCCGTACTCCGCGCCCGTGAGCGCGGTGGCCTCGTCGGTGATCAGCTGCGCCAGCCGGTCCGGATCGAGCTCGGCGGCGAGCGAGATGCCGAGCCGGCGCAGGATCGAGTTCACCCGCGCTTCCTCGCGCAGGCGCATCTCATAGCGCCGCTGCTCGTCGAGCGAATGCTGCAAACCCGCGAGCGCCTCTTCCGCGCGCCGCCGTGCCTCCGACTCGCGGACGGAAAGGACGAAGATCACGAACGAGATCCCGCTGCCGATCAGCAGGGCCGCGAGGGCTGGCAAGAGCGACCCGCCCCGCAGCGCGGGAAGCGCCGTGAACGTCAACGTCCACTCACGCCCGCCGAAGCGCAGTTGCTCGGTCGTCAGCAAGGTTTCGCTGGGCGGCGCGGTGAAGCCGCGGTCGTGGAGCAGATGCGCCGGGTCTACTGCCGGGCCGTCGTAGACGCGGAATTCGAGCAGCGGTTCGGTCTCGCTGCCGAAGATGGCCACGAACAGGTCGTCCGCGCGGAAGGGCGAGTATGCCCAGCCGATGAGCGATTTGCGGCGCGCTTCAAGAGTCGGAGGGACGTCGCCGCCGCGGTACACGGGCACGTACATGAGGAACCCGGCCTGACGGCGCGGGTCGATCTCCTGGACCAGCGTCACCTTCCCGGAGATGGCGGCGTTCGCCTCGTCCCGCGCGCGCTCCATCGCTTCGCGCCGCACCGGCTCGGTGAACATATCGTAGCCCATCGCGGCGCGGTTGCGCCGGTCCTGCGGCTCCAGCATGACGATGGCGGTGCGCTCCTCTCCCGGGGAATCGGGCCATACCCGCAAGCCCGGGAATCCTCGCGCTCGCAGCCCCGCCTCGATCGCCGCCGTCTCTTCCTTCCGGAAGCGCGGCGCGAACCCGACTCCCTGCACGCCCGGGTACCACTGTTCGATCTCGAGACGCCGCGCATAGGCGTGGAATTCCTCCGGCGTCAGGTCGGGGCGGGCAGCGAGGAGCCCAGCGCACCCGCGGAGCATGCTTTCGTACATGCTCAATCGCGCTTCGATCCGATCGACCGCGGCGCGGATGGCGCGGGCAAACCTTCCCCGATCGCGCATTCCGACGCTGACGAAGATGAACGCCGCGGTCGCCAGGGTGAGCGCAACCGAGCCCGCCAATGCGGCCCACGGTGCGATGGATCTGCGCACGCCTGGAGTTTGCAGACTGCGGAGAGGGCCGGAAAACCCCCCGGCAACCGGTAAGCGCGTTTCAGAACCGTTGTTGCCGTCCAGGGACCGTGCGGGAGCCCGCCGGCTCGTGTCCGCCGGTGAACGATGCGGCATCACTTCGTGATCCGGAAGACGCGGTGCGCGGCGCGGTTCCGGTAGTCCTCCGGGACCGTGTCCTCCTCGGTATAGCGAAGCCCCGCGAGCGCCGGGGCGAACCGCTGGTGGTTGGTCGAGAACCAGAGCACGCCGGCGGGCGACAGCACCGAGAGCGCCCGCTCGATCAGCCTGCGGTGGTCGCGCTGGACGTCGAAGAGGCGGCCGCCCGAATCGGAGGACGAGGGCGGATCCAGGACGCAGAGGGTCCAGCGGCGCGTTCCCGCGTCGCGCAGGAACTCGTCCACGCCCGAGCGCACCAGCTCACCGGACAGCCGGTTCAACCGGAGATTGTCCCGGGCCCAGTCGAGATAGGTCTGCGAGGCGTCCACGCTCGTTGTCCCTACCGCGGCGCCGGCGGCGGCGGCGCAGGTGAAACTGCCAGTGTACGCGAAGAGATTGAGGAACATCGCTCCGCGCGCTTCGGCCCTCACCCGGGAGCGCGTCTTCCGGTGGTCGGCGAACAGCCCGGTATCGATGTAATCGTCGAGGTTGACGAGAAATCTCAGATCCCGCTCTCGCACCTCGATGCGATTGCCGGTGCGTGCGAGCCTCGGGTACTTCGCCCCGGACCTGCGTATTTTGAGGTGCAAGCGCTCCGGTGGTACCGAGAGCGCCCCGGCGGCAGCACGCGCGATCGTCTCCAGCCAGGGCACGGCGCGCGTCTGCTCCCGCGCGTACTCGGCCACGACGAGGTGTCCTTCATACCAGTCCACCGCTGCCCGGACCTCTGGAATGTCCCGATCGTACAACCGGAAGGCGCCGATCCCCTGGCGCTCGAACCGCGGGTGCAGCTTGCGGAAGTTCTTCCGCACGCGGTTCGCCAGCATCCGCGCCTGCTCCTCCAGCTTCACAGCCCGGCGGCCCAGCGCTCCATCTGGTCCAGGATCGCGCCCGGAGCGTCCTCCTGCAGGTAGTGACCGGCGCCCTCCAGGAGGTGAGGGCCGTCGGCGCGGGCGAAGAGCTGCTGCCAGCGCTCCAGCTGCGGCTTGCGGAAGGCGCGGTCCTTGAGCGCCCAACAGATCAGCGCCGGCTTCTCCCGCAGCCGGGAGAGGTGGTCCTCGATCCAAGCCATGCTCCCGTACGACTCGTGGAACGGGTCCTTCGTCTCCGGGATGAGCTGCGGGAAGCGGGCGATCCCCACGCGGTCGTCCGGGGTCGGGAAGGGCGCGCGATAGGGGTCGAGCTCCGCTTGCGTCAGATGGCGCGGCCCGCCCTTCGCCAGGAACAGCTCGACGAAGAGATTCGATTGCGTGCTGCGCTTCCAGCCGCCGCGGCCGAGCACCAGGAACTTGAACAGCCAGGGCAGCTTCAGGCGCGGCTGTCGCACGAACGCCCAGCTATTGAGCACGACGACCCCGGCGATCCGCTCCGGATGCTTCGTCGCCCAGGCCATGCCGATGGGGCCGCCCCAGTCCTGGATCACCGGAACCACGCGGGCCGGCTGCAGCTCGCGCAGCACGCGCCCGAGGTTGTCGACGTGGCGATCGAGCGTGTACCAGCGCGGATCCCGCGGCTTGTCGCTGCGGCCGAACCCGACGTGGTCGGGCGCGATCACGCGGTATCGCGGCGAGAGGCGTCGGATGAACTCCCGGTACAGGTAACCCCAGGTGGGGTTGCCGTGCAGGAGAAGGAACGTCAGCGGCGCGTTGCGCGGACCCTCGTCGACGAGCGCCATCCGGATGCCGTGGTCCACGTCAATGAGGCGGCTCTTCCAGGGAAAGCGGCCGCCGAAGTCGGACCACACGTCGAGGCCGGTGTACACGCGCATCGTCGCGCACACGATACCATCAGTCGCGGCCGCCAAAGGCGGCTTAGCGACTGTTGCTTCTAGACTGTATCGTCACGGAATGCATTCCATCTTCGCGCGCTGGACCACGCTGAAACCTCCGCCTTCCGCGAGCCGCACGTCGTGGATCTCGTCGAATCCTTCCTCGAACGAGGGCGGCTGCAGCTTCTTCGCGGTGGTGAAGATCGCCACTTTAGGCACCTGAGGCTGGCGCGCCTCGTTGCGGCGGATGGAGTCCTGGATCCTCGGCTCGAAAAAGTACCCGACCACGCGGGCCTCGTAGCGGCGGGCGAGCTCGATCAGCGGCGCCCGGTCCGCAGCGCGCGGATTGGTGTTGTCCACGACCACCGGTCGACCGATCAGCAGCGCCTGCTCGATCTGCCCGAGCTGCCGCGACTCCTTGTCGCGGGCGGCCCGGGGCATCAAGTCCTTGCTCACGTGCGCGTGGGTAGCGCCGAAGCGCTCGCGAAAGAAGCTGCTCTTCCCCGCTGCCTGAAGCCCGACGAAGATGACCAGCTCCCGGGCCACCGCGCTCAGCGATTGACGGCGCGCATGCTCGCCGCCGCGTACCGATCGCCTGCCGCGACGCCGCGTGGCGCCACCTGGTCGATCCTCCGGAGATCTTCGGGCGAAAGCCGGATCTGCAAGGCCGCGACGTTCTCTTCCAGGTACTTGCGGCGCTTGGTCCCGGGGATGGGAACGACGTCCTTGCCGCGCGAGAGCACCCAGGCGAGCGCAAGCTGGGACGGCGTCGCCTTCTTCTCGCGCGCGAGCTCCTCGATGCGCTTCACCAGCTCGAGGTTGCGGTAGAAGTTCTCTCCTTGGAAGCGGGGGCTGTTCCTGCGCCAGTCGTCTGCGGGAATGTCCTCGGGCTTGCGGAACTGGCCGGAGAGGAAGCCGCGGCCGAGCGGGCTGTACGCCACGAAGCCGATCCCGAGCTCGCGGACCGTGGGCAGGATCTCCTGCTCGACGTCCCGCGACCAGAGCGAATACTCGGTCTGCAGCGCGGTGATGCGGTGGACCTTGTGCGCGCGCCGGACGGTCTGCGGCGCAGCCTCGGAGAGCCCAAGGTGGCGCACCTTCCCGGCCTTCACCAGCTCGCTCATCGCGCCGACCGTGTCCTCGATGGGGACCTCGGGATCGACGCGGTGCTGGTAGTAGAGGTCGATGTGGTCGACTCCCAGCCGCCGCAGCGAAGCGTCGCACGCCTTGAGCACGTATTCCGGCTTACCGCTCACGCCGAGGAACGAACCGTCTTCGCCGCGGACGTTTCCGAACTTGGTCGCGATCACCACCTTGTCGCGGCGGTCGCGAATGGCCTTTCCGACGAGCTCCTCGTTGCGGAAGGGGCCGTACATGTCCGCGGTGTCCAGGAAGTCGATCCCCAGCTCGATCGCGCGGTGGATGGTCGCGATCGACTCCTGGTCATCGCGGCCGGAGTAGAACTCGCTCATCCCCATGCAGCCGAGGCCCATCGCGGAGACCTCCAGCTGACCCAGTTTCCGGCGTTCCATCTGTCACCTCCAGTGCAGCGGATACGATGCGAACGGGCCCGAAACGCTTCAACCGGATGCCTGGAATTTCCGGGCCATTGACGGTTCGTCGGCGTCCGCATCTCGCATCCGCGCTACCACGACGCGTTCACGCGGCGGATCCAGCAGATCCCCGAGGTCCTCGAATGCCACCGCGTCGCGGGCCTGGACTCGTACGTGCTCAAGGTGGCATGTCTGTCAGTGCGCTCGAGCGCGTCCTCCGCGCGGGGAGGGTGAGGCTCATCTACCTGGTGCCGAATTTCCAGAACCCGCGCGGGACCACTCTTGACGATGCGAGCGCGACGTGGCGTGAAGGCGCCATGAGAGCCATCCGGGTCGAGTCCACCGGCGGTCCCGAAGTGCTGAGGCTGATCGAGCTGCCCACGCCGGCTCCCGGCAAGGGACAAGCGCTGGTGCGCGTCGAGGCCGCGGGCGTGAACTTCATCGAGATCTACCAGCGCACCGGCCTCTACAAGCTGCCGCTCCCGTTCACGCCCGGCCAGGAAGGCGCGGGCGTGGTGGAGGCCGTGGGCGAGGGGGTCACCGAGGTCCGCGCGGGCGAGCGTGTCGCCTGGGCTGGAGCGATCGGGTCCTACGCGACCCACCAGTTGCTCCCCGCCGCCCGCCTCGTCCCGGTGCCGCGCGGCCTCGATTCGAGGACCGCCGCCGCTGCCATCCTGCAGGGAATGACGGCTCATTACCTGGTCACCGATACGTTCCCGCTCCGGCCGGGGCACATGTGCTTGATCCACGCGGCGGCCGGTGGAGTGGGGCAGCTCTTCTGCCAGCTCGCTTCGCGCGCGGGTGCGCACGTCATCGGCACCGCAGGCAGCAGCGAGAAGGTGCGGCTGGCGAAGGAGACCGGCGCGCACGATGCCATCGACTACCGCAAGCAGGACTTCGAAGCGGAGGTGAAACGGATCACCGGCGGCGCCGGCGTGCACGTCGTCTACGATTCCGTGGGCAAAGACACCTGGGAGAAGTCGCTGCGCTGCCTGCGGCCGAGGGGGATGCTGGTGCTGTTCGGGCAATCGAGCGGCGCGGTGCCGCCCTTCGATCCGCAGTTGCTCGCGGCAGGCGGATCGCTGTTCCTCACCCGCCCCACGCTCGGGAGTTACGTGCTTACCCGGGACGAGCTTCTCAATCGGGCCGGGGCCGTGTTCGGGGCGGTGGAGCGCGGCGACCTCAAGGTGAGGATCGAGCAGGTGCTGCCGCTCGCCGAGGCGGCGAAAGCGCACGAGCTGCTCGCCTCGCGCAAGACCACTGGCAAGCTGCTGCTGGTCCCGTGATCGCTCTCGGCCGCGAGGAGGTGGCTGCGCTCCTCGAGCCTGCGGCGCTGATCGATGCCGTCGCCACGGCTTTGGCCGATCTCTCGGCTGGGAGCGCCTCGGTCCCGCCGCGGATCGCCGCGTTCACTCCGCTCGGCCTGCTGGGGGCGATGGTCGGCTATGTGCCCTCCCTCGACGTGCTGGCGGCGAAGCTCGTGGCGGTCTTTCCGCAGAACGCCGCGATGCCCACGCACCGGGCGCTGGTGGCCGTGTTCGATCCGCGCACGGGCGCGCCGCAGGCGATCCTCGACGGGGAGGAGATCACGGCCCAGCGCACCGCGGCGGTCTCCGCGCTGGCGACGCGCCTGCTGGCGCGCGTAGACGCGGAAGTCCTCGCGATCGTCGGCACCGGCGTGCAGGCTGCCTCGCATGCGCGATACCTGGCGAGCACGCGGAAGTTTCGCGCCGTCATCGTCGCGGGGCGGAACCCGGCGAAGGCGGCGAAGCTGGCGGCCGGGATCGGAGGCCGTCCCGCCAGCATCGAGGAAGCCGTCCGGACGGCGGACGTGATCTGCGCCGCGACGCATGCCGCGGAGCCGGTGATCCGGATGGTTTGGGTGCGTCCCGGCACTCACGTGAACTCGATCGGCCTCAACCCGCGGGGGCAGGAGCTGGACGGCACGGCGGACGCGCTGGTCGCGGTCGAGTCGCGTTCCTCCGCATTCGCTGCCCCGCCGGCGGGAGCCAACGAGCTGCGCGGCCTCGCGCCGGCCAGCGCGGTGGAGCTCGGCGAGCTGCTCTCCGGCGCCCGGGTGGGGCGAACGTCCCGGGAACAGATCACCGTCTACAAATCCGTAGGGGTCGCCGCGGAGGACGCCGCGGCCGCAGCACTGGTGGTGCGGCGGGCCCGGGAACGCGGAATCGGCCGTACCATCGAGCTTTGAGAGCGCGCCCGGGGGGACGAGCTGGCGGCTGCCCGTTCTGGGACCGTATGCGGATGTACGGGCGGACGTTTCGCCCGGTTCCCGCCCTTTCCTTCGCGCCGTCTTGGCGTTATCCGATTGCCACCTCGCCCGGCTGCTCGGGACTCGAAAGCAAAAGCTCATGTGGATCGTCCGTCTCGCTCTCAGGCGTCCGTACACCATCGCGGTGCTCTGCGCCCTGATCGGTATCTTCGGCGTGCTCTCGGCGAGCCGGATGAAGACGGACATCCTGCCGGCGATCGACATCCCCGTCGTCATCGTCGTCTGGAACTACCCCGGGCTCTCCACCGAGGACATGGAGCGCCGCGTCGTCTTCATCAGCGAGCGGGCAATGTCCACCACGGTCAGCGGGATTACCCGCATCGACTCTCAGTCGATGAACAGCCTGGGCATCCTCAAGGTCTACTTCGAGCCCGGTAGCGACATCGGCGGGGCCATCGCGCAGATCGTCGCGGTCTCCCTGACCGCGAGCCGCATCATGCCGCCCGGCATCACGCCGCCCAGCATCATCCGCTACAACGCCTCCAACGTCCCGGTCGCGCAGATGACGATCGGGTCGAAGACGCTGTCCGAGCAGGAGCTCTTCGATTACGGCCTCAACTTCATCCGGCTGCGGCTGTTCACCATCCCCGGGCTGGCAACCCCGGCGCCGTTCGGCGGCAAGCTCCGCCAGATCATGGTGGACATCGACCCTGCCCGGGTGACGGCAAAGGGCCTCTCGCCGAACGATGTGGTGCAGGCGGTGCTGCAGAGCAACGTGCTGGTGCCGGCCGGCTCGGCGCAGATCGGCGGGACGAAGTACGACGTCCAGCTCAACTCCAGCCCGGACACCGTCCAGGGCTTCAGCGAGATGCCCATCAAGGCCGTCGACGGGGCGACGGTTCTCCTCGGCGACGTCGCCCGCGTGCGCGATGGGTATGCAGTGCAGGAGAACGTGGTCCGCCTCAACGGCCGCCGCGCGACCTATCTCGCGATCCTGAAGAAGGCCGACGCGTCCACACTCGCGGTGGTGGACGGCGCCCGCGCGCAGCTCCCCATCATCGCCGCCGCCGCGCCTCAGGGGATGGAGCTGAAGATCGATTTCGACCAGTCGGTCTTCGTCCGGGCCGCCATTCAAAACGTGCTGCACGAAGGCGCGCTCGCTTCCGTCCTCGTCTCGTTGATGATCCTGTTCTTTCTCGGCAGCTGGCGGGGCGCCCTGATGGTGATGACGAGCATCCCGCTCGCCATCCTGGTCGGGCTCGTCGGCCTCTTCCTCTTCGGGCACACGCTGAACCTCATGACCATGGGCGGCCTCGCGCTCGCCATCGGCATGCTGGTGGACGATGCCACCGTCGAGGTGGAGAACATCCATCGCAACCGGCACCTGGGAAAACCGATCACGGTCGCGATCCTCGACGGCGCGCAGCAGATCGCGGTCCCCGCGCTGGCGGCGACATTGACGATCTGCGTGGTCTTCTTCCCGGTGGTGCTGCTGGAGGGACCGGCCCAGTTCCTCTTCACGGCCCTGGCGCTCGGCGTGGTCATCTCGATGCTCGCGTCGTACCTGCTCTCGCGCACGCTGGTTCCCACGCTCGCCCGCATCCTGATGGAGAAGGAAGAGCTGCATGCCGGCGGCGAAGGCATCGTGGCGCGGTTCAACCGCTGGCGCGACCGCGGGTTCGCGCGGTTCCAGGAGGCCTACGGGCGGACTCTCGGCGCCGTTCTGCACCATCGCGCGCTGGTGCTGATCTGCGCAGGTCTCGTGCTCGCATGCACGGCCTTCCTTCCTTTCGTGGTGGGGCTCGACTTCTTCCCAGCCGTGGACGCCGGCCAGATGCGGCTGCACTACCGGGCGCCGATCGGCACGCGACTCGAGGAGACGGAGCGCCAGGTGGCGCGTCTCGAGCAGCGCATCCAGGACATCGTTCCAGCCGCCGAGCTGGAGACCATCACCTCGAACATCGGAATGCCGATCTCGTACAACCTGGCGTTCGTCCAGACCGACAACACCGGCAGCCAGGATGCCGACATCCTCGTGGCGCTGAAGCCGAAGCACGCTCCCACCGAGAAGTACATGGACCGGATCCGCCGCGAGCTGCCCGACGAGTTTCCCGGCGCGACGCTCTACTTCCAGCCCGCGGACATCGTCTCCCAGGTGCTCAACTTCGGCCTCAGCGCTCCCATCGACGTGCAGATCGACGGTCCCGACGTGGAGGCGAGCTATGCGGTCGCACGCGAGCTGGTGAAGAAGATCCGCGCGATCCCCGGCGCGACCGACGTGCGCATTCCCCAGGTGCTCGCTTATCCGGCGTTGCGGGTGGACGTCGATCGCAGCCGCGCCGCCCAGATCGGGATCACCGAGCGCGACGTGGCGAACAACCTTTTGGTGTCGCTCGCCTCGAGCTCCCTGGTCGCCCCGTCGTTCTGGATCAACCCGAAGAACAACGTGAACTACCCGGTCGTGGTGCAGACGCCGATCCGGCAGATCGACTCGATCCCCTCGCTCCTCGGCATGCCCCTCGGCCGCGCGGCGCTCGTCTCGTCCTCGACGCCGGCGCCCGGAGACACGCCCGCGGGCGGCGGATCGTACCTGGGCGCGGTGGCGAGCCTGCGCCCGGCGACGGGCCTCTCCATGATCAATCACGTGTCCGTGCAGCGCGTCGTCGATGTGCAAGCGAGCGCGACCGGGCGCGACCTGGGCGGCGTCACCCTCGACATCCAGAAGGCGATCGGCAGCATCAAGAACCTCCCCAAGGCAACCCGCATCAGCTTGCGCGGACAGAGCGAGAGCATGTTCGCGGCCTTCAACCGGCTCGGGGTCGGCCTGATCCTGGCGATCGCGCTCGTGTACTTGCTGCTCGTCGTGCTCTTCCAGTCGTTCCTCGATCCCTTCATCATCCTGGTCGCGGTCCCCGGAGCGCTGGTCGGCATCCTCTGGATGCTGGCGTTCACCGGAACCACGCTCAACGTCGAGTCCTTCATGGGGGCGATCATGGCGGTGGGCATCGCCACTTCGAACTCCATCCTGCTGGTCAGCGCGGCGAACGACGCTCGCGTCGCGCAGGGCGTCAGCGTACTGGAAGGCGCGATCGTCGCCGGAAAGACGCGCCTGCGCCCGGTGCTGATGACCGCCCTGGCGATGCTGCTCGGCATGGTGCCGATGGCGCTGGCCATCGGCGAGGGCGGCGAGCAGAACGCGCCGCTCGGCCGCGCCGTGATCGGCGGGTTGATCGTGGCGACGTTCGTGACCTTGTTCATCGTGCCCGCCGTGTACACGCTGGTGCGCAAGGCCCCACCGAGCGCACACGAGCTGGACGCGAAGTTCGCCGCGGAAAGCCGCGGCGCCTCGGAGGCTGCGCATGCCTGAGACGCAACGGAATCCTTTCATCGCCGCCGGCAGCATCGCGGTGGTGATCGCCGCCGCGGTCGGCACCGCCGTGCTGTTCGTGCGCGAGCACGGCGCACAGGCGCGGCAGGCGGAGGCGCTGCGGAAGGACCTTGCGGAGGGGCCGGTGATCCGCGTCGCGCGCATCGAGCTTGCTCCGGCGGATCGCGTGGTCTCCCTCCCCGCCGAGGTGCGCCCCGAGCAGCGCGCGACGCTCTACGCGAAGGTGAGCGGCTACGTGAAGAAGGTGCTGGTCGAGCGGGGCGATCGGGTGCGCAAGGGGCAGGTGCTCGCGACCCTCGAATCGCCCGATCTCGAGGCGCAGGTCGCCTCCGCGCAGGCCGAGCTGACCTTCCGCCGGCAGCAGCTTGCCCGCGTCGAGCGCCTCGCGCCCTCGGGCCGCGTTTCGGTCCAGGAACGCGAGGCCGCGCAAGAAGGCGTGGAGGTGGCCCGCGCGGCGCTCGCCCGCGCGCAGGTGCAGGTGGATTATCAGGTCTTGCGCGCCCCGTTCGACGGCACCGTGACCGCCCGGTTCGCAGACGCAGGAGCGCTGCTGCCGGCGGCGACGGGCAGCACTTCATCGGCGCAGCCGCTGCTGGAAGTGGCGCAGCTCGATCGCCTCCGCGTCGCGCTGCACCTGGGCCAGGACGATGCCGCCCGCGTGCGCGTGGGTGACAAGGTGCAGCTGCAGACCTCTCCGGATCAGCCGCCGTTCGAGGCGCGAATCTCGCGGATCTCGCAGAGCCTCGATCCGCGCACGCGAACGATGATGTGCGAGATCGACCTGCCGCAGCCTCCCGAGGGGCTTTATCCGGGGGCGTTCGTGCAGACCCGGCTGCCGCTGCACGGACCGCCGCGCCCGCTGCTGCCGAGCGAAGCCCTGCTGGGACAGGGCGGGCAGCTGCTGGTCGCGCTGGTGGAGGACGGGAAAGTGCATTTCCAGCGCGTGAAGCTCGGGGTGGACGACGGCGCGAAGGTGGAGGTGCTCGACGGGCTGCGCGGCGGAGAGACCGTGGCGCTAAGCCTGGGTCCGGAGGTGCCGGATGGGTCGCCGGTGCGGATCCAGCAGGAGGTCCGGCGCGAAGGGCGGTAAGTCACGGCGGCTGGTCGGCGGGTAAATTCCGTCGGTGGCTCGGTCAGGTGACGGACGTCGCGATTGGGAGAATCCGGGCAATCTCCCCCCATCATGCGGAATGTTCAATTGCCTCTTCCGATGCGGCGCTCAGTCCTCCACCTCCACCGAGGATCCGCCCGTCGTCGAGACGTTCGCCTGGGCCCCGCCGTGCACGTGCAGCTCGCATCCCCCAGACAACCTGCCGCGGACGCGCCCGCTGGCGCGCAGCTCTCCCTCGGACCCTCCGCTCGCGTGCACGTCGACGTCTTTTACCGCGAGCTCGCGGCCGTGCATCCGGGTCCCGCACCACATGAACGAGATCGCGGAGATCTCGCGGGCGCGCGCGGATGTCATCCTGTCATGCGGTCGCAGTGCCAGTACATGAGCTCCGTGAGATGACCATTGCTCGACCGGCCAGAGGCCCCTGGCCTGGCCTCAATCCGCCATTTCAGGCGACACTGCGCACCTCGGAGGCCCCCATGCTGAAGAAGATCGCCCTCACGGTGGTGGTCTTGCTCGCGATCCTGGCGATCGTGATCGCTACCCGCCCCGCGGAGTACCGAGTCTCGCGCTCGCAGTCGATCGATGCCCCCGCGAACGGCGTCTACGCGCAAGTAGCCGACTTCCACCGCTGGAAGGCCTGGTCGCCGTGGGAGAAGCTCGATCCATCGATGCAGACGGAATACGCCGGCGAGGCTGGCACCCCGGGGGCGAGCTACGCCTGGAAGGGCAACGACAAGGTGGGCGAGGGCCGCATGACGATCATCGACGCGCGCCCAGGCCAGCTCATCGCCATCAAGCTGGAGTTCATCAAGCCGTTCGCCTCCGTCGCCACGACGCGATTCGATTTCACGCCCCAGGGCGGAACCACGCAGGTCACCTGGACGATGGACGGGCACAACGACTTCGCCGGCAAGGCGTTCTCGCTGGTGATGGACATGGACAATCAGCCGCCCGATGCCGGCGCACGCGCCGCGCTGATACCTCTTGCCGCGTGCACCCGCGCGTCGTCATCGCCGTCCTCGCGACGGGGTTCCTCGCTCTCCGCTGCGCCCCGTCTTGCCGGAGGGATGACGATTGCGCGCGCGATACCACACCGCCGACGGCGGTTCTCCTGGACATCGCTTCCGGCGCCCGGGTCGCGGGAGAGATCCCGCTGACCGCCGGCGCCGACGACGACTCGGGCGTCACCTCCGTCGACTTCGCCGTGGACGGCGCAGTCTTCGCCAAGGCCGCAAGATCTCCCTGGAGCATCGCCTGGGACACGCTCGCCGCGGACAACGGCGCGCACACGCTTACCGCCATCGCGCACGACGCGGCGGGCAACGCGGGCGTGTCTCCGCCGGTCGTCGTCTCGGTGCTGAACGCGCACGGCGCGTCCGTGAGCGTGCACACCGCCCTCGGCTTCCCGGGCGCTGCCCTCGGCACCATCGACAGCGTCACCGCCTACCTCTCCGTGAAGCCGCAGTACGTCCTCTCCTACGACGGCGCACGCCGCGTCCCCAACTGGGTGAGCTGGGAGCTGAACAAAGCCTGGCTGGGCGCGGTGGCGCGTCAGAACGACTTCCGTCCCGACGATACGTTTCCGGACGAGATCCCACAGGCGCAGCTCTCCGACTATGCCGGCAGCGGATGGGACCGCGGACATCTCTGCCCTTCCGAGGATCGGACGGCGACGGTCGACGACAACCGGAGCACGTTCTATCTGACGAACATGGTGCCGCAGGCCGACAGCGCGAACGGTGGCCCTTGGGCGCAGCTGGAAAGTTACCTGCGCCATCTCGCCGCCACGGGCAAGGAGCTTTCCGTCGTCGCCGGTGGCGTATTCGCGGGCCCGACGAAGGCAATCGGCGCCGACGCGGTAGCGATTCCCTCCGCGACGTTCAAAGTGGTGGTGGTGCTCGAGCGGCCGGGCCAGGGAATTGCCGACGTGACGTTCCAGACGCGCGTGATCTCGGTGGTGCTCCCGAACGAAGCGTCCGTATCGAGGGCCGCCGACTGGCGTTCGTTCCGCGTCCGGCCGCGCGACGTCGAAATGGCCACCGGCCTGCGCCTGTTCGCCGACGTGCCGCATGAAGTGCGGGAGGTGCTCGTCGACCGCGTCGACGTGGCGCCGTGAATGAGCGCAAAAAAAAAGCAGGGGCACGCCACCGCGGCGTGCCCCTGCGGACAGAATGCTTTACAGGCCGATGAACTGGTAGCCGACACCCGCGCTCACCATCAGGGCGTCGCCGAAGTTGCCCACGTCGTGCGAGTGCAGGTTCACACGAGCGTTCCACTGCTTCATCTGCCAGCCGGCGCCGATGCCCATGCCGAACTTCACGTCGTTCTGGCTTGCGGAAGCGCCGCCGTTCGAGATGCTCGACATCAGGTCGAACATACCGAGCTCGGCAGCGCCGAACAGCCC
>VBKQ01000464.1 GCA_005879505.1 Deltaproteobacteria bacterium | reverse complement strand
CGCCGCCTCGACCACCCTGCGTAGCCCGTCGATATTCTTGCCCGCGATCACCTCGTCGGTCGTAGCCGGCACCTTAACGCCGAGCTCCTTTCCGGCCCGCGCGACGTCGAGGATGCGTTCGCCGAGCTTCACGCCCAGCCCGGTGCGGAGGTTGCAGTAGGTCAGCGCACGGAGGGAGGCATTCTGACCCTGCCGCGTTGCGTGCTGCGTCTGCGGAGCCTGCTGCGCGCTCGCCTTGTCGGACTTGAGGAGCTTTCCGGCGACCGCGGCGATACCTGCCCTTTTCAGCAACGTCCTGCGAGTCGGAGCCATGCGCCCTCCAAGAAAGCGCGCATCACGCGATGGTTCGGCGAGAATGTCCAGCCCCGGCGCGGCCCCGAGGAATGGCGGAGGAGGCAGGATTCGAACCTGCGAGCCCTTGCGGACCAGCGGTTTTCAAGACCGCCGCCTTCAGCCTCTCGGCCACTCCTCCGTGGGAGGATTCTAGCAGGTTGCGACGTCGGTCGACCGCTGTCTCTTCAGAGTGGTTCCCACGACGTCCGTATTTCGCGTTCGTACTCCGTCACGTCGAAATCCGTCAGCAGCAGGCGAAATGGAATGGGCCGTCCGCGCAGAGCGGGAAAAAGGTCGGACACCAACTCCTCCACGTGCCACGGCCTGATGGTGCCGCCTGCGATGCGGATCCACTGGCCCACGGGGAACCGTAGACCCTTGGCGATCAACGCCAGCCTTGGGAGCGTGGTGTTCAGGTAGTACGCCGTCTCTTGTTGCATCGCAGCCATCAGCGCCCATCCAGCCGACGATGAGCGTCCGACCACGTAGAAGGCGGCTCGCGCGGCAGCGATGTGCGCGCCGTCACACTCGCCGCGCGCATCGTTCAGCGTTGAACAGCGAATCGTACCAGGCCGTTCTGCCTCTGATTCGGTTCTCCACGCACTGCGTGAACGCTCAGCGCCCCGCCAACAGCCGGTGCAGCTGGCCGAGCGCGTTCGCCTGCACGGCTCGTGCTGACGCCGGGTACCGTCGGAGGCGGTACGGCAGCCAGCGGCGAAGCTGGTTCGCCGTCCCAACGGCCGAAGGCAGCTTTCGTTGCCGCCGCCACGGCATCGGGCCGTACGTCGCCGACGACGAGAAGGGTGGCCCCCTTAGGGACGAAGACGTCCAGCTGCCGCTCGACCACCTCTTCGATGCCCATCGGTGTGACGCTGTCGACCGTTCCGAGTGGAGACCGGGCGTATGGATGTCCCGATCCGAACGCCGCGTTGGCGACGAGCTGCTCCATCGCTTCCGGATCCGAGGACTCCAGGTCCTCGATCGCGTCGAGCATCGCGTGCCGCCAGGAAGCGTGTGAACACGCCTCCGTTCTTCGTCGTAGGCCTACTCAGGCTTGCGTCTCACGGACTCGCGTTGGAGATGAATTTTCTAACAAATTCAGAGTGTTGACGCAGCTACATCCGTATTTGACGCGACCCCCCGAACGAACGTCTGCGCTTTTGTAGTATGAGCGAGGCCCGACCCGCACTCGGCGGTCGCCCAATCCGCGCACGGAGCCAACATGATCCGATACCGACTCACACTCAGGATCGGCGTCCTCCTCGCCCTTGCATTCGCAACGGCAGGCCGCGCCGACGTCGCTGCAGCGAAGAGATGGATCGACAAGGAATTCCAGCCGTCGACGCTTTCCAAGGACCAGCAGCTCAAGGAGATGGAGTGGTTCATCAATGCCGCCAAACCGTACCGCGGCATGGAGATCAACGTGCTGTCGGAAACGATCCCGACGCACGAGTACGAGTCCAAGGTCCTGGCCAAGGCCTTCGAGGAGATCACCGGGATCAAGGTCAACCACCAGGTGCTCGGCGAAGGCGAGGTCGTGCAGGCGGTCCAGACGCAGATGCAGACGAACCGGAACCTGTACGACGGGTACATCAACGACTCCGACCTGATCGGCACCCACTCGCGGCTGCAGTCAGCCGTCAACCTCACCGACTGGATGGCCGGCGAAGGAAAAGACGTCACGCTGCCGACGCTGGACGTCAACGACTTCATCGGCAAGTCGTTCACCACCGGGCCGGACGGCAAGCTGTGGCAGCTGCCCGACCAGCAGTTCGCGAACCTCTATTGGTTCCGGTACGACTGGTTCAAGCGACCGGAGCTGAAGAAGGCGTTCAAGGAGCGCTACGGCTACGAGCTAGGCGTCCCGCTCGACTGGTCCGCCTACGAAGACATCGCCGAGTTCTTCACCGTGCACGTGAAGAACATCGATGGCGTGCGCGTGTACGGCCACATGGACTACGGCAAGCGTGCGCCGGACCTGGGTTGGCGCATGACCGACGCCTGGCTCTCGATGGCGGGCGCGAGCTCCAAGGG
>VBKQ01000463.1 GCA_005879505.1 Deltaproteobacteria bacterium | reverse complement strand
AAGCGCCGATCAGCGCGCGCAGCTCGAGGAGCAGCCGCTTTCGATCTTCGTCGTTGATTGGTGGGGGCACTGCAGGACTTCGGAGCTGCGGGGATTCGCGGGCGGCCTCGCGAAGGGTCGGGAGGCCGCCCGGAGACGTCCGGGCTACCTCTTGCGCGAGGTCTTCCTCTTCGTCGTGCGCCTCCCGCCCTTCTTTGCACCCTTCTTTGCACCCTTCTTTCTTGCCATCAGGTCCTCCTCCCGTCCCAATGTGTCGCTCCCCGGCGGAGCTTGACGCGCACGATACAGACGACGATCCGAAGCGTCAAACATCCGGACGCTTGAAGCGGGGCGGCTGCGGTCGCTAGAGTGCTCCACAAGCATGCGGCAGCTCTCCCTCTTCCCCAGCGAGCTCGCTCCGCGGTCCGAGCCGCGCGTCGCCGTCGAGCTCGATCCACAGGCCCGTCCGCCGCGCATCCATGTCGTGCCCGACGGCGCGAGCCTCGTCCTCGCATCGCGGCTTGCTTCGCTGCTGCGCGAGCCGGTCGAGGTGGAGCTGACCGATAACGCCTGGACGATGGTCAGCTACCGGCGCGTGCAGGGTCGTCTGCGTTTCCGGCTCCATCACATGTTCGCGAGGGCGCACGAGCCGGTGATGCGGGCGCTCGCCGGTTTCACGGGTCGCAACCGGCGCGCTCACGGCCGTGCCATCGACGAGTACGTTCGCCAGAACCGGGAGCTCATCCGGCCGCTCACGCCGCGGCCGCAAGCGCCGCTCGCGCCGCGCGGGCGCGTACACGACCTGGCGGAGGTCTACGCCGGCCTGAACGCGTGCTACTTCGACGGCTCGATCCGCGCGCGCATCGGCTGGGGACGGCGCGGCTCGGGCGGCCGCAAGCGCTCGATCAAGATGGGCGTCTACTTCCACGACCAGAAGGTGATCCGGATCCACCCGGCGCTCGACGACACGCGGGTACCGCGCTATTTCGTGGAGATGGTGGTGTTCCACGAGATGCTGCACCAGATCCATCCGCCCGCCGTCGATGGAGCAGGTCGCCGCGTCGTGCATGGCCCGGAGTTTCACGCCGCCGAGCGGCGCTTTCCCGGCTATTTGCGGGCGCGCGCCTGGGAGAAGGCGCACCTGCATCTGTTGCTGCGGCAACGCTCCTGAGACGGGGAAACCTGCGCTGCCAAGGCGGCGAAGCTAGGTTGAGCCCCTCTTGCCCCGCGCATTCTCCGTCTTGCTGCTGCTCGCCGCTTGCGCGACCCCATACCAACCGTTGGAAGGCCGTCCCGTCCTGGCCGGGATCCGCTTCGAAGGCAACCAGAGCATTTCCGGCGGCGAGCTGCTCAACCACATCGCCACCGCGCCGACCAGCGGCTTCTTCAGCAAGACCGCGCGGTACTACGACGCGGACCTGTTCGCCATCGACATGAAGCGCATCGAGCGCTGGTACAACGAAAAGGGGTTCTACGAGGCCAAGGTCGAAAACGTGGAGGAGTTGCGCGACGACAAAGGCCGGGTGACGCTGCTGGTGAAGATCAACGAAGGCCGGCGCGCTGTCGTCCGCAAGATGGAGTTCACCGGCGCCGACGCCCTGCCGCACGACGAGCTGAGCGACATCGACGACGCGCTTCCCATCCATCCGGGGGACGCCTTCGACGAGGACGTCTACGAGAAAGCCAAGGACGTGCTGCTCGACCAGCTGCGCGAGCATGGGTTCGCCAGGGCCCGGGTGCGAGGCCGCGTCGAGGTGGCGCCGGCAGAGGGCTCGGCGCAGATCGTCTTCGAGGTCGAGCCGGGCGAGAGGTTCAAGTTCGGTGACGTCACTGTTTCCGGCAACCAGCGCGTCGCCTCCGACGAGATCGTTTTCGCCACCGGAATCCGGCGAGGCGATCGATTCACTCCGAAGGCGATCGCTCTCGCCCAGCAGCGCGTCTACAACCTCGGCGCGTTCTCCGGGGTCCGCGTCAGCTTGGAGCCGCTCACCGACCCTCCCTTCGCGGGGGTGCGCGTCAACGTCCGCGAGGCCCCCATCCATACCGTCCGCCTCGGGCTGGGCGGTTCCGCCGAGGAATCGCGCTGGGAGCTGCCGCGTTTACGGGCGGAGTACACCAACCGTTCTCTCTTCGGCGGTTTGCGTCGTCTCGAGCTCTCCAACACGGCCGGATACGCATTCGTCCCCAACCCGTTTCCCGGCCAGTACGATCCCTCCCACTCCGGAATCACGGTACTGACGACCGCACAGCTCACCATCCCGAACATGTTCGTGCCAGGTCTGGATTGGATCAACCGCGCCGAGTTCGCTCGCGAGATCCAGAGCGGCTTCTCCTACCAGGACGTCGCCGGGCGCACCGGCCTGCTCTATCGACGCGCCGAGCATACCGTGGGCCTCTCACTGAACTTCGTCCGCTACTTCCAGGTGGACCTGCGCGGGACTGATCTGTCCCGGATCCTTCAGATCGGCGGGTCCGGCGCAGGCATCGT
>VBKQ01000462.1 GCA_005879505.1 Deltaproteobacteria bacterium | reverse complement strand
CGAGGCGATGGCCTGTGAGACGCCGGTGGTCGCGGCCGAGGTGGGCGGGATCCCCGAGATCATCGTGCCGGGGGAGACCGGGACCCTGGTCCCGTTCGAGGCCGAGGGCGGAGGCTCCGCGGAACCGCGCGATCCCGACGCGTACTCGCGCGCCCTCGCCGCCGCGATCAACGAGTTGATGAGCGCGCCCGAGCGGCGGAAGGCGATGGGGAAAGCGTCGCGAGCGCGGGTTCTCGCCAACTTCAGCTGGAAGCATATCGCCGGGGTGACGCTCGACTTCTATCGTGACCTGCTGGGCGCGGAGAAGCGCGGTCAAGCTTGATCGTGCGGCTGGGCCCAGCCCGATCTCTCCGGTGCGCTGTTCGACCGAATACACGATCACGCCGTAGAACCCAGCGCCGCCAGCAGGGATCGCGCGGACGCGCCGCTCGGGCTCGCGTTCCCCGCGCCCGAACCGGAACCGACTCCCGGGTGCCCGTTCGTTCCGCGGGCGCCCTGCCGCATTTCATTACAATCGATTGGTATTTTTGTCAGTCGCCGCGATGCGCCAGTCGTCGACATAGAGTGGCACTGTGAAGGGGTACGTGGTTTGCACGACGGCCCACGAGGATTGCAACCACAGAGTGCTACCGCGCAGAGGAGAGACTCGACATGCGCAGCTACTTCATTGCCGCAGGCGCGGCGGTCCTCGGACTCGCTCCGACGGACGTTCGCGCTCAACTGCTTGCGCCGGCAGAGGGAACGGATTCCGTCGTCGGCGCGGTCCTCCAGACGGGCCTCTTCGGGCTGGGAGACATCGATCCGAGCTCGTTGGTCGTGACCGACGACGAGTTGCTCAGCGCAGGGCAGTCACCGATGCCAGCCATGAGTTCCCTGGACAGCGTGGACATCGTGGTCGACGACGATCGCGTTCAATGTCCGGACGCCCAGTTCACCTCCATCCAGGGGGCGGTCGCTGCCGCGCTTCCCGGAAGCACGATCCGCGTTTGCCCAGGGGATTACAGGGAAAACGTGATCGTTCCGAAGTTGCTCACGCTGCAAGCAGTCAGGCACCAGGGAGAGGCAACCCAATGCCAGACGCCGGAGGTGCCCGATCCCACGCAGCAGGCGATCCTGAGCTACCCCACGCCCGGACATGTCCCGGACATCGGGTTCGACCTCGAGGCCGACGGCATCGTGCTCGACGGGTTCTTCATCCGGCCATTGACTGGTCAAGTGCCGACGCCCCCATTTAATCCCGAAACCGCCGGCATCTTCACGAGCCGGGACCACTCCGGATATCAGATCCTCGACAACGTCATGCAGGACAATACGAAAGGACTCTACCTGAACAGCAGCGGCGCCCAGGCGACCCTGGTCAAGCACAACTGCTTCCGCAACAACAACCGGCCGGGTGCGGCCAGTGGAAATGGCGTCTACTCGGACCAAGGCCTGGCCAATGCGTCCATCGACGACAACTTCTTCACGCTGGACCAGAATGCGGCCATCGTCGTCGACACCTTTCTGACTCCGCCGGCGAATCTCACCATTACGCACAACAACAGCGTCGACGACAGCTCCATCGCGCTCTTTCACGTCAAGGACTCAGTGGTGAGTTACAACCACAGCCAGGGCTCGAACGGCAGCGCAATCTTCGTCGGCGGCGACACGTCCAACCTGGAAATCAGCCACAATCTGCTCGAGAACGGCAGCGCGAACGGCATCTCGATCCACGACGACGTGTCCGGACCGCCCATCGGACCCAACGTGAATCTGCTGGTCACCAAGAACAACACGAGGGGCTTCGGAAGCAACGGCATCCGGCTACAGGGCGATGCGGCCGGCAACAACGACAACGTCAATTTCAATCGAAGCCGCGGCAACGCGGTGGACGGGATCCGGGCCGTAGGACTCATGCCTGATGGCGAAACCTCGGCGGGCTTTCGGATTGAAAAAAACGAGATGAGCTCGAACGGCGAGCACGATTGCCACGACGGTAGCGCTACACCGCCTGCGAACACCTGGCTCAACGACAAGGGTTTCACCGAGAACCAACCCGGCCTCTGCAAGCACGCGGCGGTCACGCCCTGACGAATACTGCGTCGGCCCGAGGGCCACTCATGCGCGCGCGGACTGCAGGGGCCGCCGCAATGGGCTGTCGATGAACGCGCTTGTGGCGTGCGCTGGACGGCTGTTATCCTGCGGCGCCTTTTGGCCAATCCGGAGCTCCAGGGCGTTGTCAATGCGGTTCCCGGCTCGGCGTTTCGCGGGCGGGTGACCATCGTCGTGCCAACCTACAAGGAGGCGGAGAACCTGCCCCTGCTCATCGAGCGGGTCGGGCGGGTGCGCGAGGCGCACGGGCTGGACATCGACATGCTGATCATGGACGACGACAGCCGGGATGGGTCCGTGGAGGTGGTGGCGGCCCGACCGGAGAAATGGGTCGAGCTCATCGTCCGGACCACCGACCGCGGACTGAGCCCGGCGGTGCTGGACGGGCTGCGGCGAGCGCGGGGGGACGTGCTGGTATGCATGGACGCCGACCTGAGCCATCCGCCAGAGGCCCTTCCCTCGATGTTGCGCAAGCTCGACGAGGGTGCAGACTTCGTGATCGGCTCGCGCTACGTGTCTGGCGGCTCGACCTCCGACGATTGGGGGTTCCTGCGCTGGCTCAACAGCCGCATGGCCACGCTGCTGGCGCGTCCGTTCACCGCCGCCCAGGATCCCATGGCCGGCTACTTTGCGCTCCGGCGCTCGACCTTCGAGTCGGGGCGCGAGTTCAACCCGATCGGCTACAAGATCGGGCTCGAGCTCCTGATCAAGTGCGGCTGCGAGCGGGTGGTCGAGGTCCCCATCCACTTCGAGGATCGTCGGCTCGGCGAGAGCAAGCTGACCCTGAAGCAACAGCTCCTGTACCTGCAGCACCTGCGGCGGCTCTACGTCTTCAAGTACGGCGTCTGGACGCAGCTCCTGCAGTTCCTGACCGTGGGCGCGCTGGGCACGTTGGTCAACCTGGTCCTGCTCACGCTGTTCCTGGCGCTCGGTCTGTCCGTGCGGCCGGCGGTGGCCGCGGCGATCCTGCTCTCCATGTGCTTCAACTTCGCGCTCAACCGGCGGTTCAGCTTCTCGGGGGCGCGCGGCTCGGCCTGGCTGCGGCAGCTCATGGCCTTCGTGGCCGCTTCGTCGGTCGGCGCGCTGATCAATTACGCCACGACGCTGTTCGTGCTGGCGCGCGCCCCGGCAATGCGGCCGCAGCTCGCGGCGCTGATCGGCATCGTGGTCGGCACGGCTTTCAATTTCCTTGCGAGCCGCTACATGGTCTTCCGCACCGCGCACATCCGCCGGCGCTCCGGCTGATCGGTCATTCGGAGCGCAGCGCCGCCATCGGTTCGATCCGCGACGCGCGGCGGGCCGGAACGAAACAAGCGAGAAGCGCGACCGAGCAGAGCAGGACCGCGACGGCCATGAACGTCGCCGGATCGGCGGAGCTGACGCCGTACAGGTTGGTTTCCAGGAGCCGCGTCAGCACCCACCCGCCCGCGGCGCCGAGAGCGAGGCCGGCGCCAACGGCGCGTCGAACGTGGGCGGGAGCACGCCGACGATGGAGTAGGGGGTACCGTCGAGCTCGACCGCGCGGCCGATCGACGCGGGGTCACTCGCGAACAGCCGCTGCCAGAGAGCATGACCGAGCAGCACGACGGCCGGGCCGCCCGGACGGTCCTCATCCGCCGTGAAGAGGCGGCCCGCAACGGGCTTCACGCCGAGCGTCGTCAGATAGGAGGCGGTGACGGCTGCCGCGACCACCCGCTCGGGCTCACTCTGATGCAGCAGATGGAACGGCC
>VBKQ01000110.1:6060-21644 GCA_005879505.1 Deltaproteobacteria bacterium | reverse complement strand
CTTCTCGGTCACCTCGGTGATCATGGGCGCGCTCACCTATCCGCTGTTCGCCAACTGGGCGTGGGGCGGAGGGTGGTTGTCACAGCTAGGCACCAACCTCGGGCTGGGCAAAGGCTACGCCGACTTCGCCGGCTCCGGTGTCGTGCACTCTGTGGGCGGGCTCACTGCGCTGGCCGTGTGCCTGATCGTCGGTCCGCGCATCGGCAAATTCAACCGCGACGGCTCGGCCAATCCGATCATCGGACATGACATATCCGCGGTCCTGATCGGTTGCTTCATCCTCGCCTTCGGCTGGTTCGGGTTCAACCCGGGAAGCACGCTGGGTGCTTCAGCCAACGGCACCATGTCCGGGAACGGCCTTCTCGCGGGATTGGTGGCGATCACCGCGCCGAGCGGATTCGTCAGCGCGCCGAGCGCGGCGATCATCGGTCTCGTCGCCGGCGTACTGGTGTGCGTCAGCGTGTCGTTCATCGAGAACGTGCTCAAGGTGGACGATCCGGTGGGCGCCATCTCGGTCCACGGCGCCAACGGACTTTGGGGAGTACTGTCGGTCGGTCTCTTCGCCGATGGCACCAGCAACTACGGCGGAAGCTGGAACGGCGTCACCGGCTCGGTGACGGGGCTGTTCTACGGTGACCCGAGCCAGCTCGCTGCTCAGCTCGTGGGGATCTCCACCTTGGTCGGGTTGGTGTTCACGCTCAGCTTCGCCATCAACATGGTGCTCGAGTACGTCATCGGACATCGCGTGTCGGCGGAGACCGAGCTGAACGGTCTCGACATTCCGGAGATGGGTCAGCTCGGTTATCCGGAGTTCGTGTTCCGGCCGGAACCCACCTTTGCCGCAGCAGCCTGAACGGGAGGGGATGGCAACGCGCGAAAGCGCTTTGCCATCCCTTCTCCTCTATTCAATCGAAACCAGGCGGGACTCTCATGAATGCAGAACGGCTGCAGGACAGCGAGTTGATGGAGCAACCGGCAGACAGCCGGGCGCTGGCGGCGCCCGTTCCTGCGACAGCGCTGGTTCCGGTTCCAGAGAGCGCGCGGCAGTTGCTGCTCAGGATGTTCGCAGATCCCTACTTACTCGGGGAGTGCGAGCGAGCTGAGCTGGTCGCTGATCTTCGCGAAAGCGTTTCGGCGCACCCCGAGGTCGCGGAGCTTCGCGTCCTGCTCGGGATGGCGCTCTGCGTGAATCTGGAAGTGCAAGAAGCGTTGGAAGAGCTGGGCGAAGGAGTGCGGCTCGCGCCCGACAGCTTCATCGCCCAGCTGAAGATGGGCGAGCTGTGGATGAGGCTGCGCGTCTGCAAGAAGGCGGAGAAGCACACGCGGCAGGCAGCCTTGCTGGCGCAGAACCTCGCGCAGGCGGAGCTGGCACGCCGCCAGGCCGCGTCGATCCGGACGATGCTGCGAGAGGGAATCGAGCGCGGCGGCTATCAGAGCCCCTTTGCGCTGCTGGGCCGTTTGCGCCGCCTCTGGAGGCGGCGACGGGGCGAGGATCTCGCCATGGCAAACGGTTAGGGGGCGATGCCACCCGCTCTTCAGCTCGCGCTGCTGGTGGCCATCCTGCTGCCGGCGGTGAAGGTCGCCGCCTCGGTCTGCGAGCGCTGGCGAATCCCGCCCATCCTCGGCGAGCTGCTCGTGGGCGTAGCCGACATCGAGCGCATGCGCAAGGCGAGCGGCGTCGCGTTCCTGGTCGCGCTCGGCGGGGTCATCGTGCCGTTCGTCCTGGGAACGGGGATGGCGCGCTTGTTCGGGCTTTCCTGGACCACCGCGCTCTTCCTCGGCGGGGCGCTCACCGCCACGAGCGTGTCCATCTCCGCTCGGACATTGATGGACGCGGCCAAGATGTCGTCGGCCGAGGCGTCCGTGATCCTGGGAGCGGCGGTCATCGACGACGTGATGGGCTTGTTCGTGCTGGCCTTCCTCGCCGCATCGACGACCTCTTCGCAAGGCGAGGGGTTCGGCGTCGCGGCCATGGCGAGCTCTTGGTTCAAGCGGAGCGTGCCAGCAGCTTCGGGCCACCAGCTACTGGTCGCCACTGGGGCTTGATGCTGGCCATCCTCGCCGTCGCGGTCATCGGCAAGCTCGTCGGTTGCGGAGCAGCTGCGCTCGCGTGTGGAATGGACTGGGCGCGCAGCGCGCGCGTCGGGTGCGGGATGATTTCGCGAGGAGAGGTCGGATTGATCGTCACGGCCATGGGGGCGAGCACGGGCATCTTCGACCGCCCGGAGGTAGCAGTGATGGTCGCAGTCGTGCTCCTGACCACATTGCTCACTCCCGTGGCGCTCCGCGGTGCCTTTCGCCTGAAGTCCGTCCAGGACGTCGTGGAAGGGTTGGTAGAGCCCGACCCGGCGCTCGGAGAGGTCGACCGCGTACAGGAAACCGCATAGTCCGGAGCATGATTGTTCGGTCCGGCATCCGGCTGGAATCGGCGCCCGAGCACCCCTTCATTGCCTCCCGCATCCAACGGGATGCGGAGGTCCACGTGAAACTCTACTTCAAGTCGGGCTCGTGCTCGTTGTCCCCCCACATCGTCCTGCGGGAGGCGGGATTCGCCTTCGATCTGATCGCGGTGGACACCAAGGCGGGAAAAACCGCGACCGGCGAGGACTTCAAGAAGATCAATCCGAAGGGGTACGTGCCGGTGCTGCAACTCGACGATGGGCAGGTGCTGACGGAGGGCGTGGCGATCGTCCAGTACCTTGCCGACCGCAAGCCCGAATCGCAGCTCGCGCCCAAGGCGGGCAGCATGGAGCGGTACCGGCTCATCGAGTGGCTGAACTACATCTCGACTGAGTTGCACAAGGGAACTCCGCCGGCGAATGCGCCGCCCGAGGTGAAGGAAGCGGTCCGCGAGGCACGGGTGGCGAAGTACGGCTTCGTCGCCGACCACCTCGCCAAGGGCCAGTTTCTTCTCGGCGAGCGCTTCACGGTGGCCGACGCCTATCTGTTCACCGTGCTCACCTGGTCGAAGAACCGCGGCATCGAGCTCGAGCGCTGGCCACCGCTCAAGGGATACTTCGATCGCATTGCGGCGCGTCCTGCAGTGCGCGATGCCCTCGCGGCGGAGCGCTGATCTAGTGCGCAGTTCCAGGCGCGGTTTCTACGCTGCCCGGCACGGGACGCGACTTTAGATGGGCCGGCGACGCGTCCGAGGAGTCGAGAAAGATCCGTAGCGCGCTGGCGAGCTCCTCGGGCTCCTCCCAGTGGACGAAGTGGCCGCAGTTCTCGAAGCGGATCAACTCGCAGTTCTCCAGCGAGGCGGCGATCGCGGTCCCAT
Source organism: Deltaproteobacteria bacterium (assembly GCA_005879505.1). Taxonomy (GTDB): domain Bacteria; phylum Myxococcota; class Myxococcia; order Myxococcales; family 40CM-4-68-19; genus 40CM-4-68-19. The sequence goes on along the minus strand of VBKQ01000110.1, from coordinate 18,367 downwards.
GGGAGATGGGGAGGATGGTGTCGCGTGCTCCCCAGAAGAGGCGCATGGGTGGAAGCTCGTCGACTTCCGCGATCCGGTCGAAGATGTTCCGCGTCTGGCCCCGCCAGCCGATGACATCGCGCACGGTGCGTGAGAAGGCGCGGGCGCTGCCTGGTTGGCGCAGATACGAAGCCAGCAAGTCGATCTCGGCCTGGGCATCGCTGGTCGTGGCCTGCGCCATGGCGAAGCCGGCGATCGGGCCCATCCAACGCTGGCCGAAAGCTTCGATCAGGAAGGGCACAGAGGCGATCCTCAGCCAAGGATAGACCTCCCGCCCCAGACCGCCAGAGGACAGCAAGGCCAGGCGTCGGATCCGGGCGCGGCATTTCAGCAGCAGCCATTGAGCAACTCCGCCGCCGTACGAGTGGCCGACGACGTCCAGAGTCGGCAGATCGAGGCGCTCGATGAAGCGCGCCACCTGCGTCGCGTTCCAGTCGAGCGTGTAGGGAGCGTCCGGGCGGCTCGACATCCCGTGGCCCGGAAGGTCCAGCATCAGCACTCGCCGGCCCGGCAGCCGCGGCCAGATCTCCCGCCAGGTGCGGTGTGAGTCGTTGAGGCCGTGCAAGAGCAAGACGGGCGGCCCCTCGCCCACTTCGGTCCAGTGGAGCTTGACCTCGGCCAAATCGATGGAATGGTGCTTCTCGCTCGCCAACGGTGTCGCAATCACCTGGGGTTCATCCTCCTGGCAACAAGCGCTCCCTGCCTGCCGCGCACGCCGCCGACCAGGATCGCCGTCCAGTTTGTGATGCGCGGCCCGCGGATGCGTTTCGATCGGCAACGCAGCCTTGGTGAACTCGTGGCACGAGCGAGCTCGATTGCGCCGACAGGGGGCCGAACCGCCGAAGCCGCAGCAGCCAACGGCCAAAACGCGAGCACCGCGTCCATGCGGCGCGTACAATGTCTTCTGCACGGCCTGACCAACTCATCACAATGCGACGTCGCCGGCCGATCGTCAGCTCGCACCGGGCTCCCCGGCGGGCAAGGAGGAAACATGCGCGAATTCGGAGTGAGAAGGTATGGAGACACCCTGTACTACCACTGCATGGCCGCGAACGCGGCCGACGCCGCCGAGTGGTTCGCGCACACCCAGCCAGGGCTCGCGGGACAGGATTTTCAGGCGCTGGTCAAGGACGTTGCCAGGCCCGTCGTTGATGAAATTGGCCTTGGTGGAAATCCGTCCGTGGTGTCGGTTCGCCACGGAGCGCTGAGAGAAGGCGCGAGGAACGCGACCGACCTGAAGCGGACCAGCTTCCTTTCGGTCATCGCAGAGAGATCGATCTGACGCAATCCGAAAGACAAATCGAATTCACACCGGCAGATCGGGGGCCGAGGAGGCGCCGACACCTACGAGCTGCTGATGGGGCGAGATTCGGCGCTGGCGAGCTCGAGCGGAAAGCGTTCGCGCATCACCCCCAGGACCAGATCTTCCACCGCGGTCTCCGAGCGAAGGGTCAGCGCATGCGCGGCGAGTGCCTCCATCTCGTCGAGCCTGCTCGCGCTGATGATCGACCTGACGGCCGGGATGAGGCGAGGGGACATGGAGAGGCTGCGCAGTCCGAGCCCGAGGAGCACCCAGGTAAAGGCCGGGTCTCCGGCCATGTCACCGCAGATGGAGATGGGCTTGCGCGCCCCGCTCGCGCCGTCGATGGCGCTCTTGAGCAGGCGGAGAATGGCGGGATGGAGCGGGTGGTAGAGATGCGCGACGTCTTCGTTCTCCCGATCGGCGGCGAATGTGTACTGGATGAGATCGTTGGTTCCGATGCTGAAGAAGCTCGAGCTCTCAGCCAGGTGATCGGTGCTCAAAGCAGCGCTCGGAGTCTCGATCATGACTCCGATCGGGAGGTTGCGATCGAAGGCCGCACCCTCGCGCGCGAGCTCCTTGGCGGTCGCGGCGCAGAGCCGCTGCGCCTCGTCGAGCTCCGAGATCCCGGAAATCAGCGGGAACATGATCCGCAACGGGCCCACCGCCGAGGCGCGGTAGAGAGCGCGGAGCTGCGTCCGGAAAATGTCCGGTCGGCGGAACGCGAACCGCATGGCCCGCACGCCGAGGCTCGGGTTCGCGCCTCCCGGCACCGCCACCGCCAGGGGCAGCTTCTCTCCTCCGATGTCGAGCGTCCGGAAGGTCGCTGTCCGACCGCCGAGAGCGGTCAGCACCGCCACCGCATCCTGGAACTGCTCCTCCTCGCTGGGAAGCTCGGGGCGGTCGAGATACAAGAGCTCCGTCCGGAACAGGCCGACTGACTCCGCACCGAATTCCAGCGCACCCGAGACCTCCGAAGGCGCCTCGATGTTGGCGGAGAGCTCGATCCGCACCCCGTCACGGCTGGCGGCCGGACCCGTTACCCGGGACTTGAGCGCTTCTAGCCGCGACCGTTGCCGGCCCCGCCGCTGTTCGTACAGCGCGATCGTATCGCCGTCCGGGTTGACGATCACGTCGCCCAGCGATCCATCCACGACCAGCCTGCCCCCCGGGTGGACCGCCGCGATCAACCCCCGCACGCCGACGACGAAGGGGATCTCGAGCGCCCTCAGGATGATGCTGGCGTGCGATGTCTTGCCACCGCGCTCGGCCGCGAAACCGACCATGCCGGATCGGGGCAGGTGCAAAGCATCGATCGGGGACAGGATCGAGCCGACTCCGATCGTGCCGGGAGCCGGTGCGTGGTTTGCCAACACTTCCGGCAAACCGAGGAGAGTCCGAAGCAGGCGGTCGCCGATGGCCTCGATATCCGCACCCCGCTCCCGCAGGTATGGATCCTCCATCCGGCCGAACGTCGCGGCGATCGCGTCGATCACCCTGCGCACGGCCCACTCCGCGGCGATCTCGTCGCTCTCGATCAGACGCCGAGCCGCGCCGACGATCTGGTCGTCCCTGAGCATCATCCGATGGGCTTCGAGGAGGAGATGTCCCTCGTGCAGATGTCCCGCCTCCAGCCCCACCGACAGCAACGCGAGTTGTTCGTCAGTCGAGGCCACAGCTGCGACAAGCCGTGCGACTTCGGACGGCACGAGATCTCGCGAGATCTCGCGTTCGACGACGACCACAGGCGGGACCAGCAGGTGTGCCGGACCGATGGCAATGCCGTCCGAGGCGCCTGTGCCGCTGAGTACCCTGCCCGCGGTCATGGGTGGCGGACAGTAGCCTCCGCGACCCGCTCAAACAAGGCAACGATCAGCACCGCGCTTGGGGGCAGCCCAGTTCACTAGCGCTGCGGCCGGCTCTTTACATCTGCACCGCGCTGGAGTACCGCCCTGCCGGCTTGGGGGCCCGAACTTGATCCCCGTCCGCGATACCATCCCGCACCGGCACACGCCGGTCGTTACCTGGGCGCTCATCGCGGTCAACATCATCGTCTTCTTCTACGAGCTGAGCCTCGAGCCCGAGGACCTGGAGCGGCTCTTCTACCTCTTCGGGGTCGTGCCGGCCCGCTACACCCATCCCGAATGGGCGCTACAGATCGGCCTGCCGGTGGACGATTACTGGCCGTTCCTCACCTGCATGTTCCTGCACGGCGGCTGGGGCCACGTCATCGGCAACATGTGGACGCTGTGGATCTTCGGCGACAACGTCGAGGACCGCATGGGCCCGGGCCGCTTCCTGATCTTCTACCTTCTCATGGGCGTGCTCGCAGGCGCCACCCACTGGTTCACGAACGCCCAGTCCGCCGTCCCCACCGTGGGAGCATCGGGGGCAATCGCGGGAGTGCTGGGCGCGTACTTCATCCTGTTTCCCCGCTCCCAGATCCTCGTGCTGCTGCCGATCTTCTTCTTCCCCTTCTTCTTCCAGTTGCCCGCGGTCACCTACCTCCTCTTCTGGTTCCTCAGCCAGGTGCTGAGCGGGACGCTCGCCGGCTTGTCGGCTTCACAGGTGGGAGGAATCGCGTTCTGGGCGCACGTGGGGGGCTTCGTCGCCGGCGTCGTGCTTCACCGGCTCTTCATCTTGCCCGAACGGGAGCGCCCCCGGCGCTTCGAGCGAGACGAGTACGGCATCGAGGGGGCTTGGGCGAGCCGGCCGTGAAGCGGACCGGCACACCAGGGGAACCGGCATGGACTTCGGGCAGATCTTCTGGCTGTTCTTCGTTCTCTCGGCGCTGCAGCCGGTGATCAAGCAGCGACTTCTCGAGAACTCGCGCCAGCGCCTGCTGGCGCGCCTCGAGCGGCAACGCAAGTCGCGCGTCATCTTGCTCGTTCACAGGCAGGAGACGATGAGCCTGCTCGGATTCCCGCTCATGCGCTACATCGACATCAACGATTCCGAGGACGTCATCCGCGCCTGCGTGATGACGGATCCCGAGGTGCCGTTGGACCTCGTGCTCCACACTCCGGGAGGGCTGGTCCTGGCGGCGACGCAGATCGCGCGCGCCATCCGCGAACGCAAAGGCAAGGTCACGGTCTTCGTCCCGCACTACGCGATGTCCGGCGGGACGCTCATCGCCCTCGCGGCCGACGAGATCGTCATGTCGTCCCATGCGGTGCTGGGTCCGGTCGATCCCCAGCTGGGGCAGTACCCGGCGGCCTCTCTCCTCAAGGCCGTCTCGAGAAAGCCGGTCGCCGAAGTGGACGACCAGACCCTCATCCTCGCCGACGTGGCCGAGAAGGCCCTGGTCCAGGTGCGGGAAAGCGCCCGCGAGCTGCTCACCCGGAGCCAGACGTCCGAGAAGGCCAACGAGCTCTCCGAGCTGCTCTCGACGGGGACCTGGACCCACGACTTCCCCATCACGTTGGACGTGGCCAGGCGCCTGGGCTTGAAGGTGAGCTCGGAGATGCCGGCGGAGATCCTGCAGCTGATGAGCTTGTACCCGCAGCCGGTGCGCCGGCAGCCGTCCGTCGAGTACATCCCGACCCCGCGGCATGCGGATCGGAGCACACGCCCCCAAAACGGAGGCTGATGGCGGTTGCAATCTGCGCTAGCAGGCCATAGCAGAGGGGAAGGATTCCACGAGGAGGATATGTGAACACTCGGACGTGGATCGTGCTCGCGGACGCCGCGAGCGCCCGCTTGTACGAGGCGGCCGGACCTCACGGCAACTGGGCCTTGGTCGCGGAGCTGCAGCACCCGGCGAGCAGGGCCAGGGACTCGGAGCTGGGCACCGACAAGCCGGGCCGCGTGAAACAGAGCAAGGGCTCCCGCTCGGCCATGGAGCCGCCGACTCCGCCCAAGAAGGTGGAGGTGAAGAAATTCGCGCGCCAGCTGGCGAAGGCGCTCGAGGACGGACTATTGAAGGAGGCGTACGAACGGCTCATCCTCGTCGCGCCGTCCGCCTTCCTCGGACTGCTTCGGAGCGAGCTGAGCGATCGCGTGCGCGGCCGCATCGCGGCGCTGGTCGACAAGGACTACTTGCACCTCGACCAGCGCCAGGCGCGGGAGCGCCTCGAGGCGCAGCTCCACGCGACGTAGCACTCCGCTCGATCTGCGATCAGTGCGCCGGCGGGCGCGGACCCTCGCGCTCGCGGCCCCGCGGCGCGCGCTCCTCCTCCTCTCCGGCGCGGCCGCCTGCGCGTTCCGCGGCCGCTTGTTTCTCCCAGCGGACGGCGTCGGCAGCGCGGTCGTGGAGGAACTTGACCGTGTCCCCTTCGCCGATCTCTCCGCGCAACATCGCCCCGGCGAGCTTCGTCTCCAGCTGCGAGCGGATCTGCCGGCGCAGCTCGCGCGCGCCGAATTCCGGCTGGTATCCGACCTCCGCGAAGTAGTCGACCAGGGAGTCGTCGAACTCCAGCGTCAGCCCCTGGCCCTTCGCCAGGCGCTTCACCCGCTCCAGCTGCAGGCCGACGATCTGGCGGATCTGCTCCCGGTCCAGCGCGTGGAAGACGATGATCTCGTCGATGCGGTTCAGGAACTCCGGCCGCAGGTACTTGCGGAGCAGGACCATCAGCTCGTCCTTGAGCGCGCCGTAGTCCTTGCGGTCGCGCTCGGCGGCTTTGAGATTGCGCTGGATCATCTCGGCACCGATGTTGCTGGTGGCGATGATGATGGTGTTGGTGAAGTCCACTACCCGCCCCTTGCCGTCGGTCAAGCGGCCGTCGTCGAACACCTGGAGGAGGATGTTCTGCACGTCCGGGTGCGCCTTCTCGAACTCGTCGAGCAGGATCACGCTATAGGGGCGCCGGCGGACGCGCTCGGTGAGCTGCCCGCCCTCTTCGAAACCGACGTACCCGGGCGGAGCGCCGACCAGCCGTGCCACGGTGTGCCGCTCCTGGTATTCGCTCATGTCCAGCCGGATCAGCGCGTTCTCGTCGCCGAAGACCACTTCGGCGAGGGCCTTGGCCAGCTCGGTCTTGCCCACGCCGGTGGGTCCGAGGAAGAAGAAGTTCGCGATGGTGCGCCGCCGATCCTTGAGGCCGGCGCGGGCGAGCCGCACTGCTTCGGCCACCGCCTTGACCGCCTCCTCCTGGCCGATCACGCGCTGGTGCAGACGTTGTTCCATCTGGAGCAGCCGCTGGCGCTCCTCCTGCGTCAGCTCGGTCACCGGCACGCCGGTGAGACGCGAGATGATCTCCGCCACGTCCTCGACCACCACCTCGGACGTGCTGGAGCGCCGCGTCCTTTCCCAGCTCTGCAACTTGCGATCGAGATCCTTTTGCGCTTCGTCGAAGCGCGTCTCCAGCTCCTTCGTCCGCTCGTGGTTCTTGCGCGTGCGCGCGAAGTCCCGCTCGCGCCGGGCCTGCTGCACCGCGGCGTCTGCCTCCATGATCTCGGCGGGGCGGGAAGTCCCCCGCAGCCGCACCCGGGCCGCTGACTGATCGATGACGTCGATCGCCTTGTCCGGCATGTAGCGGCCGCGGATGTACCGGTCCGACAGCTCGGCGGCGGCGACGATGGCCTCGTCGGTGATCGTCACTTTGTGGTGCGCCTCGAAAGTGTCGCGCAGCCCACGCAGGATGGTGATGGTTTGCTCGACGGTGGGCTCGCTCACCAGGACCGGCTGGAACCGGCGCTCGAGGGCGGCGTCCTTCTCGATGTGCTTCTGGTACTCGTTGAGCGTCGTCGCGCCGATCAGGTTCAACTCACCGCGGGCCAGCATCGGCTTGAACGAGTTGGCGATGTCCAGGCCGCCCTCTCCCCCGCTGGAGCCCGCGCCCACGATGGTGTGCAGCTCGTCGATGAAGAGGATCAGGTTCTCCTGCCGGGCGGAGACCTCATCGAGCAGCTGCTTGACGCGCTCCTCGAACTGGCCACGGTACTGGGTGCCGGCGACCAGAGAGTTGACGTTCAACTCCACCAGCCGCTTGTCGCGCAGATCCTCCGGAACCTCTCCCGCCAACATCCGCTGCGCCAGCCCTTCCACGATGGCCGTCTTGCCCACGCCCGGCTCGCCGATCAGGACCGGGTTGTTCTTCTTCCGGCGGGCGAGGATCTCGATCACCGTCTCGATCTCCTGCGCACGGCCGATCACGGGATCGAGCTTGCCTTGCTTGGCGAGGGCGGTGAGATCGCGGCTGTACTTGTCGAGGTTCGGCGTCTCGCTCTTCGGCTCGACGCGGCCCTCCTCGGCACCTTGGCCCACGACCCGCACGGTTTGCTGGCGCAGGGCCTGAGGGGTGAGCCCGTAGCGCCGGAGCAGGTCTCCCGCCAGGCCCTCCTCCTCCTCGGCCAACCCGACCAAGAGATGCTCCGGCCCGACGTAGCTGTGGCCCAGCTCCCGCGAGGCGGTGAACGCAGCCAGCAGCGCCGCTTTCACCCGCGGCGAGACGCCGACCTCGCCGCGCTGGGCGCCCTTGCGCTCTTTGGACGGGGCCATCTCGTCGATCTGTGCCTTGAGGTCCTTGGGCGAGATCTTCAGCCGCGAGAGAATCGCCTGGACCACGTCGTTGTCGGCCAGCGCGTAGAGGACGTGCTCGGAGTCGACCTCCCGGCCGCCCCGCTCGACGGCGATGCGTGCCGCCTGCTGCAAGATCTCCTCCGCCTGCGCGCTGAGGACCTCGCCGACGTCGGTCGCCTCGCGGTCGCGCCCGGGCCGTCCGGCCTGCCTCGGAGCACTCCGGCCGGACGAGCGCCGGAATCCGTCGTCGAGAAAGTCCCCGAGCATGTCGTCCCCGAACAGGCTGCCGCCGAACAGCGACTCGAACGGCGAGGCCTGCTGCGCCCGAAGCTGTGCATAGTCCTCGCGGCATACCTCCAGCCTCCGCCTCCGGCCGTTCTCGACGACCGTCACCCGGAACGCCGCCGGACGGCGGTGGCAAATGTCGCACAACTGAGCCTTGGTCTCGTCTAGCTCTGCCATGGGCTTACCCTTTCCGCGATCGACTGGTCAGGCATGCCGCGCCACGACGCTGCCGGGGATGCTGTTCTCGGAGGTCCGACCCGTCTGGCGCCACTTGCGCAAGCGCAATCCGAACCCGATCAGCAGCGCGCCGAACACGAGCATGTACGCCCCGATCCACACGGCCAGCGCGACGGCGCCGGCCGCCGGCAACACCAGCAGCAGCACGCCGAAGGCGACCGAGAGCAGTCCTGAGAGGATCCAGAGCCACTCGTGGCGGATCTGCTTGCGCAGGCGGATGGCGGCGACGATCTCGGCCGCGCCCGTCACCAGCGACCAGGACGCGACCAGCACGACCAGTGCAAGCGCCGTGATGCCCGGGAAGAAGAACGTGATCAAGCCGGTCGCGATTCCGATCACACCGGAGAACATCAGCCATCCCCAGCGGCGGCCTTCCCGCGGTGCGCGCACGGCGGCGACGATGTTGAAGATCCCGTCCACCAGCGCATACGCGCCGAAGAGCAGCACCAGCGCGGCGACTGCCGCCGGTGGCCACACGAGCGCGCCGAGGCCGAAGAGGACTCCCGCCACGCCCCGGATGACGAGCGCCCACCAATTCTGCGCGAGGCTTCGGACCATCTCCCGATCGTCGAACGGATCGAGCTCCGCCGAGCCCGCCGGGCCGGCCACATCTGCTGGATTGGCCACGATTGCTCCCTTCAGCGCCTAATGGACTTTGGATTCCGCAGGTCCGCGCTGCTTCGAGCCTTCCTGTGACCTCGAGCTGCCCTCAATCTCGATGCGGCGGCGTTGCGCATCCTGACGCAGCGGAATTTCGATCTCGAGCACGCCGTTCTCGAACCGCGCCGCAGCCTTGTCCAGGTCAGCCGCCTCAGGAAGCGGAATCACCCGCGAGAAGCGGCCGTACATGCGCTCCGACCGGTAGACTCCTTCCCTCCCCTCGACTTCAATCTCCTGCCTGCGCTCGCCTTCCAGGACCAGCGCACCATCCCGAATCTCGAGCCGGATATCATCGGGCGAGAGCCCAGGAATGTCCGCCCGCACGACAAAGCGGCCCTCGCGCTCAACCACATCGACCGCGGGCGACCAGATCGGCGCGAAACCTCCCGTCGTGCTCCCTTCGAGGCGGGCGCTCCCGAGCCCCTCGAACATGCGGTCCATGTCCTCCAGCATGCGACGCATGAGGGAGAAGGGGCTCACTCCCCCGAAACCGAGCGGTCCGAACGGCACGCCTGGCGAGCGTCTTTGCAAGCCACGAGCAGTCTGTTGCTCTCCACCTTGGCGCGCTCGCTCGTCGGACTTCGCTTCCGCGCCGCTCTTGCCCGGCTGCTGACGGGAAGCCTGCGTTCCTTCGACGTTCCCTTGAGCCATGATTGCCTCCGCCAAACGGCGCCGGCCACCTGCGGCGGCCCCGCAAGGCCGGCGAAAGCTAACAACGCAACAAGGGAGGTGCCTTTCCCGCCATCCGGAAATTGTGACTCCGTCATGGGCGGCGTCGTCGCGCAAGCGACTGGGGCAATGGTCGCCAGGGCCAGCGAAGCGCCTGATCGGTCAGAGGCACTGCCGCAGCCGACGAGCGCGTGTTGACTGCGCACCGCGAACGGCGCAGCGTCGCTGCGCGGCCGTCGGTTCCTTCGCACCACGACTGGACATCGACTCCATGATCAAACCCCCGTTCCGCAGTTGGGCCGATGTCCGCAACGCGTGGAAGACGCTCGCCGGCTACGAGCGCTTCGAAGTAGTCGTGGCGCTGCTGCTCAGAGGGGTGATCGGCATCATCATCGTCGTCGCGCTGTACCGGCTGATCGCAGGCGTGGTCGATACCATCCTGTTGCGAGCGCTCAATCCGCTCGACCATGTGGTCTTCCAGCAGGTCTTCGGCGCGATCATGACGCTTCTGATCGCCCTCGAGTTCAATCACACGTTGCGGTACGTGGCGCCGGGCGCGCGAGGGATCATCCAGGCCAGGATCGTCATCCTCATCGCGTTGCTCGCGCTGGCGAGAAAGATCATCGTCGCCGATCTGTTCGAGATCGCGCCCGCCGAGCTTCTGGGGCTCGCGGCCCTGTCGCTGTCGTTGGGCGTCACCTACTGGCTCGTCCGCGATACGGACGAGGGCCGGCGAAGGAGGAAGGACGGACGGGCCCCATCCGCGTCGGGTCCCGTCTGAGAGATGACGAGACAAGCCCCCATTCATTCCGGTTTTGGCGAGCTGACGACGGCGCGCGAGGCCGTCGGGCAGCGCGATCTCAGAGGAGTCATCGCCATCGTGACCGGCGGACACGCCGGGATCGGCCTCGAGACGACCCGGGCGCTGTCAGGCGCCGGCACGACGGTGATCGTAGGGGCGCGGACGCTCGACAAGGCGCGAGCGGCGCTCGCCGGAATCGCGCGCGTCGAGGTCGAGGCGCTCGACCTTTTCGATCCGGCCTCGATCGACGCGTTCGCCGCGCGATTCCTCGAATCCGGCCGCCCCCTCAACATGCTCGTGAACAATGCGGGGATCATGGCGACTCCGCTCGTCCGCGACCGCCGCGGCTTCGAATCGCAGCTCGCGACCAACCACCTCGGCCACTTCCAGCTGACGGCGCGGCTCTGGCCGGCGCTGCGAAAGGCGAGCGACGCGCGCGTGGTCTCTTTGTCGTCGCGTGGGCACCGGCGCTCCGGAGTCGACTTCGCCGATCCGCACTTCGAACGACGCCCGTACGACAAGTGGCTCGCATACGGGCAGTCCAAGACGGCGAACGCGCTCTTCGCCCTCGCGCTCGATGCGCGCGGCGAGGCGCATCGCGTGCGCGCGTTCTCGGTCCACCCGGGGTCGATCATCACCGAGTTGATGCGGTCGATGTCGGACGAGGAGCAGCGCGCCGCCATCGCGGCTTCGCGCAAGGTGTCGATCTTGAAGACCCCCGAGCAGGGAGCGGCGACGAGCGTCTGGTGCGCGATGAGCCCGCAGCTTGAAGGCATGGGCGGCGTTTATTGCGAAGACGTCGATGTCGCCGAGGCCGTACCAGCCGATTTTCCCGAGCAACGCGGCGTGAGGCCATGGGCGATGGACCGTGATCTAGCCGAGCGCCTGTGGACGAAGAGCGAAGATTGGACGGGCGTGCCCTTCAGCGTTTGACGCCTCTGACGGGCGTCACGCCTTCTGTTCAGCCACCACCACCCTGCCGAACGGACGGTCTTCGATCAGGTGGCGCAGTGCCTCGGCTGCCTCTTCCAGCTTGTACGTTCGTTCGACGATCGGCTTGACCGCTCCCGAGGCGAGCAGTGGCAGGATTGCGGCCCATGCGGCCGCTTTGACTGCCGTCGCGAACGGGCTCGGCGTGGGAGCGCTCACGTGCTGCCTGGGCGATGCCGATCCGCGGCTGCGGCGGTTCTTCCCCGATCTGCCCGCGCAGCGCGTCGATCTGTGGCTGGTCGTGCGACGTCCAGCGCACCGGACGCATCCGCGCGCTCATCGCGGCGCTGGAAGCGCGCTGCAGGGAAGCAGCCGCGGTGCGGCGGGGATGCTCACCAGCGGTCCGCAACCCGGCGTCTGCGGGCAAAAATGGAAGTTTCCGCAGATGTCAAGATTTGCTCCCGCGCGGATGGAGCTTTCCAAAAACGTCGGTCGATTCTGCGACGGCCGAGAGCTACAGTTCCGCTAGAAACCATGACGCCGGCCACCTCACTGCGCGCCGATCTCGCCGCGCTCGAAGAGCGCATCCGCCAGTTCGGCGCCGACCGCCCGCGGCCCCTTCGCGTGTTCGCCGAATGGCTCCTTGCGCTGTTCCTGGGCGTGAGCGGCATGCTGCTCCTATACGACGGCGCGCTGCCGCTCTTGGTGCGGGCCGCAGCGCTCCTCGTCTCGACCCTGGGCTTCGTGGTGCTCGGCACCATCGGCCACACCGCCTCGCACGGCGGCTTCTCGCGCAGCGCGGCCGGCAACCAGATCCTCTTCTATGCCACCTATCCCCTGCTCGGCATGCTCTCGGCGCGCTATTGGCGCCATAGCCACATCCATGTCCATCACTCCGCGCCCAACGTGGTGGGCATCGACGACG
>VBKQ01000110.1:0-6049 GCA_005879505.1 Deltaproteobacteria bacterium | reverse complement strand
ACCTCCAGCGCCAGGGCCTGCGGCGGCTCGCAAACGAGTTGAAAGACCCGCGCTTGCGCACGCCCGCCGCGGTGGCCGATCTCGCCTGCGTGGTACTGCACGTCGCAATCTTCGTCGTGCTGCCGATGGCCTTCGTGTCCGTCTCGGTCGCGCTGGGCGTCTATGCGCTACGCATGTCGATGCTGGGCGTGGGGCTGTTCGCGGTGCTCGCTCCCGGCCACTATCCGGGGGAAGCCGCGTGCCTCGACGCCTCGCAGCGCAAGGCCGGCCACTTCTGGCTGCGGCAGACGGTGGCCACCGTCGACTTCCGCACCGGACCCGTTGGCCGCTGGATATGCGCGGGACTGCAGTACCAGATCGAGCACCACCTCTTCCCGGGGCTCTGCCACGTGCACTACCCGGCGGTGAGCGAGGCGGTGCGCGAGTTCTGCAGCAAGCACGGCCTGCCCTACCGCACGCTCGGGTGGGGCGAGGCGCTGTGGAAGAGCTACCGCGTCTTCTTCTTCCCCAAGCCGGTGATCGCCGACGTCAACACGCTGCGCCTCAGTGATGGAAGCGCACCATCAGTGACGAGAGCCGCTGAAGCCGCGCGCTCAAAGACGGGCGGCGGTACAGCGGCGCAGTGAACTTCTCCGGATCGGCCGGGGCACAGCGATCTGGATCGGGTACTGGTCTACTGAGCGCGCGAAATCCTGGCGCGCAACGTTCCCTCTAGCACCTGGGCGATTCGGTGGTGCGCTTCGGGCCCGGGATGTCCGTCACCCACGATCAACTCCGCTGGATGGACGTCGATGAGCGCGAACGGCAGGCGCTGCTCGACGAACAACGCGCGGACGATGAAGGCTTCTGCATGCTCGTCGAGCGCCCGGTCAGCCCCGATGGAAAAGATGGCGAAGAGGGGCTCGGCGCCGTGGGCGCGCGCAGTGCGGGCCGTCTCGCGCAGGACCGCTGCCGTCAGCTGCATCGAATCGCGCAGGTCCGTTTCGCTCATGTACGGCAGCTCGTTCACGAACAGGTCGCGCAAGCGCAATCGCGCGAGGAACCGGTGCGCCGGTGGGACCAGCGCGAGCGCTCCATCGCGCAGGACGAGGCGCGCCCGGTAATCCTGTACGTTGCGCGAGAGCATGACCGGGACGAAGGTGGTGACCACCGCCGCGGGCCGCTTGAGCCGGGCAAGCGCGTCATCGAGACGCAGGTACGCTTGATCGGATCCGTACCCGCCGCACGCTACGTTCACGACTTGAAGGCCCAGGTCCTTTCCCATGTGCGCCGCGAACGTCTCCTCGTACGGGACCCCGTGGCCGACCGCGATCGACTCGCCGGAAACGATGAGCGAGGGCAGCTCTGGATCGGGTGCTCCCGCGTCGCTCGCGGCGCGGTCGCCCCAGGCGTCGATCGCGTACGAGGTGCGCCTCTCCTTGGGGCCCAGAACGGTCGTGCGCGAAGGCAGCAGCACCCACCCGAACCGCGGATCCTCACGCCCGAATCGGAACTCGAGCTTGAGAGACCTCCAATAGGGAGTCCCGTGCTCCTTGAGGCGGAGAACCACCTCGGAGGTGGCGACCCCGAGCACGATAGCCAGCGAGATACGCAGCCATCCGGCAAGGCTCGATCGCGCCAGACCGCGACCGAGCGGCCATGCCAAAGCGAGCAGCACGACACCGCACACGGCGGCGGCAACGCGTACATCGGATACCCCCGTGGGCGCCCAGGGGTAGTACCAGGGCAACAGGACGTGGCGGTCGAACCAGCGAACGTCGAGAGCGCGCGCGGCGACCAGCAGCGCGGCGCCGCAGGCGGCGCAGAGGGTGGTCGCGATCCAGCGCACGGGCCACGGAGCTTAGCTTGCGCCACCGGCTCGCGCATGAACATACCGCATGGACCATACGTTCGAGTTGTCACCGAATGGGAACCCAAGCAGAATGCGTTCGATGCGCCGGCTTGCAGCAGCTTTCGCTGTCAGCGTCCTGGTAGGCTCCGCGGCCCTTCCGGCTCTGGCTGCACTCTGGTGCGCCTCTGCGCATCCGGATGCCTGCTGCGCGAGAAGCGGCGACGCTAGGGATGCCGCGCTCGAGCGTGCTCCTTGCTGCAAGGTCGTCGCGGTGAAAGATGCGTCACGCCAGCAAGTGGCGCCGCCCGTATCGAGCGGCTCGGCCATCGCCGTGCCCGCGGCTGTGCCGATGTCGAGCCACCCCGCCGTCCTGATTGCGCATGCACGTCTACCAGCGTGCATGCAGGGCCCGGTGTCCTCTCCGCTCGGCCCACCCCTGCGTCTGCGGATCTAGACCGAACCCCGCAAAAGAGAACGCGCGACTGGCGACGCGACGGCGTGCATCCGTGCGCTTTCCTCGCCGGGCGGGCTGGGATGTGTCGGTCACCCTCTGCAAGGAAGATCCCATGAAGCCAGTCCTGCTCCTGTTCCTCCTGGCGTGCTCGGCCGTGCTCGGCTGCATCGCGCTCCCCCCGCCGTTGCCGCCGGCCAACGATCCGGCGAATGACAAGGCGGCCGAGGCGCCCTACTTGCCTCCTGCGCAGCTGTCCGCAGGGCCTTCGGCCGGCGCGGATGCTGGAGCGCCTGCCGAACCCCACCACCACCAAATGCGGCCTGGTACCGACGGAGGCACGCCGTGAAGAGCGCGCGATGGCTTTGGGTCGTCCTGGCTGCTACCGGCTGCGCTTCCGTCTCCCCGAAGCCGAGCTTCGACGATGTGTCTGCGCTCGTGGCTCAACGTGGCGGCGGTCGCATCCACTGGGACCAGGGCACGCCCGCCGACGAGCAGGTGCGGGCGCGCGTGCACGATCTGGTGACGGGTACGCTGACGCCGGACGGAGCCGTCGAGGTGGCGCTGCTCCGCAACCAAGGGCTGGTCGCCACCTACGAGGAGCTTGGCATCGCGCAGGCGGACCTCGTGCAGGCCGGGCTGCTGCGGAATCCGAGTTTCGGTGCGCGCGTCCGGTTCCCAAGCTCTGGCCCTGGGACGTTCGTCGATACCGAGTTTTCCGTCGCGCAGGACTTTCTCGACCTTTTCACCCTCCCGCTCCGCAAGCGGGTAGCCGCCGCCCAACTGGATGCCGCGAAGGCCCGCGTCGGGAGCAGCGCCCTGGAGCTGACGGCGCAAGTCCGGCAGGCCATGGTGACGCTGCAAGCGGCGCAAGCGACGGTCGAGGTCCGCAAGCTGGTGCTCGAAGCCCAGAGTGCCGCCGCCGAACTGAGGGCCCGGCAACGCGCCGTGGGCAACGTCAGCGACCTCGACGTCATCCACGAGCAGGCGTTCTTCGAGCAGGGCAAGTTTGATCTCGGGCAGGCCGAAGGACAGGTCGTCGCGCAGCTTGAGCAGGTGAACCGGCTGCTCGGGCTGTGGGGGCCCGAGAGCGCCTCCTGGAAGGTCGAAAGCAAGCTGCCGGACCTTCCCGAGAAGGATCCGCCGCTCGACCATGTCGAGTCCCTGGCCATCGGACGCAGGCTGGACCTGCTCGCGGTCCGGGCCGAAGGACAGGCGCTGGAGGAAGCTGCCTCGCTGACCGGTGTGAGCCGCGTGATCCCCGTTCTTCAAGCAGGCGTCTCCACGGGCCGCGACGCGGAAGGGACCCGCGTCACGGGGCCTGAGCTCTCGGTAGAGTTGCCCATCTTCGACCAGGGGCAGGCGCGAACGGCGCGCGTTCTGGCCCAGGTCCGGCAGGCCCGTGCGCGTCAGGCCGAGCTTGCCGTCAACATCCGCTCCGAGGTGCGGGCGCTGCGAAATCGCCTCGTCGTCGCTCACCGGTCGGCCGAACACTACCGCACCGTCCTCCTGCCGCTGCGGGAGAAGGCCTTGAAAGAGTCGCAGCTTCGCTACAGCGCGATGCTGCTCGGCGTCTTCCAGCTTCTGCAAGCCCGGCGAGAGCAGATCGAAGGCTACCGGAGCTACCTCGAGACGGTTCGTGACTACTGGATCACCCGCGCCGAACTGGAGCGCGCCAGCGGGGGTTCGCTCGATGGACAGCTCCCGCAGGAGAGAAAACCATGAAAGCTGCACTCATCCTGGCCGCGCTGGCGCTGCCTGCCGCCGCCGAGTCGTACGTCCCGGTCGTCACACCCAACGGCTCCACCCTGCCCTACAAGGTCGACCACGGGGTGAAGGTCTTCCACCTCGTGGCCGAGCAGGTGAAGCGCGAGATCGCGCCCGGAATGGTGATCAATGCCTGGGGCTACAACGGCCAGACGCCGGGGCCCACCATCGAGGCCGTGGAAGGCGACCGCGTCCGCATCCTCGTCACCAATCACCTGCCGGAGGACACGTCCGTCCATTGGCATGGCGTCCTGCTTCCCAACGGCATGGACGGCGTAGAGGGCTTGAACCAGCCGCACATCAAGCCGGGCGAGACGTTCGCCTACGAGTTCACGCTGCGGCAGAGCGGCACGCAGATGTACCACCCGCACGCCGACGAAACGCTCCAGATGGCCTTGGGCATGGAGGGCTTCTTCATCATCCACCCGCGCAAGGAGCGCGTTCGCATCGACCGCGACTTCGCGATCTTCCTGCACGAATGGGACGTGCCCATCGGCGGCGCGACTCCGAATCCGAACACCATGCTCGACTTCAACCTCTTCACGTTCAACGCGCGCGCCTTCCCCGGCACGGCTCCGCTGGTGGTGAAGAAGGGGCAGCGGGTCCGCGTGCGCCTTGCAAACCTGAGCATGGATAGTCATCCGATCCACATCCACGGCGTCCACTTCGTCGAGACGGGCACTGACGCCGGGCCCACGACGCTGTCTGCGCGAGTGCGGGAGACGACGGTGAACGTTCCGCCGGGCACAACGCGCGACATCGAGTTCGTCGCCGACGCGCCGGGCGACTGGGCCATGCACTGCCACAAGACCCACCACACGATGAATCAGATGGACCACACCGTACCCAACCTGACCGGCGTCGATCAGTCGGGCCTCGAGGAGAAGGTGCGCAAGCTGCTCCCCGGCTACATGGCGATGGGCCAGAACGGGATGGGCGAGATGATGGACATGGGTCGCCCACTCAATACGCTGCCGATGATGACCGGCAACGGCCAGTTCGGGAGCATCGACATGGGCGGCATGTTCACGGTGGTGAAAGTGCGCGAGGGCATCACCAGCTACGCCGATCCGGGGCACTACAAGAACCCGCCCGGCACGGTGGCGCACAAGGTCGCGGACGAGAAGCGGCGCAAGCAGATGCATCCGCACGGCGGTACTGACTGATGCGGGCATGGGCGATCATTGCGACCGTGGTCGCGGCCGGCACCCTCGCTGCTGGCGGAACCCTCGCGGCGATGCTTCTGCGCGGCGGAATCAGCGCCAGGAGCGAACCGTCGTCGTTCGAAGCATCGCTGGCGTTCAAAGCCCGGCAGGTGGCGCTGCGTGGCTCTCGCGACAAGCGCAACCCCGTGGCGCCCGCGCCGGAAGTGGTCAGCGCGGGCCTCAGCCATTTCGCGGACCACTGCGCGTCCTGCCATGCGAACGACGGCAGCGGCCAGACGGAGATGGGCCAGCACCTGTACCCGCGCGTACCCGACATGCGGCTCGCGCGAACGCAGGAGCTCACCGACGGGGAGTTGTTCGCCATCATCGAAGACGGTGTCCGATTCACCGGCATGCCCGCTTGGGGTGACAAGAGCGAGCAGAGCCAGCTTAAGAGCTGGAACCTGGTGCACTTCATCCGGCACCTGCCGCATCTCACACCAGAGGAACGGCTCCGGATGGAGGCGCTCAACCCGAAAGGACCCGAGGAGCGCCAGGAGGAGCAGGACGAGGAAAGCTTCTTGAAGGGCCAGAACCCTGCCCCGGCGAAGGGTGGGCATCACCGCGATCGGAGGACGCGATGAAGAAGCTGGCATTGATGATCGCTGTGTTCCTGGGACTTGCGGCTTCCCCGGTGCTGGCGCATGGCGGCGGGCCGCACCTGAAGGGCACAGTTTCGGCCATCGCCCCGGATCAGATCACCGTGAAGGACGCCGACAATCACGAATGGCAAGCGAAGATCACGCCTGAAACCCGATTCAGCCGCTGGAAGGCGGTCGGCAACCGGGAGGACCT
>VBKQ01000461.1 GCA_005879505.1 Deltaproteobacteria bacterium | reverse complement strand
GTCTTCGTCTACGGCTTCATCGGGCGGGCCCTCTGGGCATCGCTCACTGATTGGGGGAAGGACCCGAGCCAGGCCTTGGCGCTCAACCCGGTGACGCGCTTCATCGGGCTGCAGAACTACCGCGAGCTCTTCACCGGCTTCATCGACGGCCGCTTCCGGCAGGACATGGTGAGCACGATCTTCTTCACCGTGTTCTTCCTCGCGGGGTGCCTCCTCTTCGGCCTGCTCCTCGCGATCCTCATCGACCACAAGCCGCGGGGAGAGGCGCTCTTCCGCGGCATATTCCTCTTCCCGTTCGCGCTCTCCTTCGTGGTCACGGGCACGATCTGGCGATGGCTGCTCCAGCCCGGCGGCGGCGTGAACGCGCTCCCCACGCTCGTCGGACTCCGTCCGGCCACCTTCGATTGGCTGACCTCGAGACAACAGGTCTGGCGGTTCGATTGGAACGACCTGCCCGTGATCATCGGACTGCTCGCCGCGTTGACGCTGGCCGCGGTAGCGGTCGTGGCGCGGCGCGCGCAGCGGCGCCGGCGTGCCGTCGGCTTTGCGCTGGCCAGCGCAGTGGTACTCGGGCTGGCCGTTGGGGTCGCGCCCGGCTGGCGGCCGCTGCCGTTCCCCGAGCTGCACGGGTTCAACCTCGCCTTCATCGGGATCATCATCGCCGCCGTCTGGCAGATGGCCGGCTACACGATGGCGCTGTACCTGGCTGGCCTCACCGGGATCCCCGAGGAGCTTCGCGAAGCCGCGGTGGTCGAAGGGGCGAACGACTGGCAGCTCTATACCCGGATCATCCTGCCGCTCATGGCGCCGATCACGCTCTCCGCCATGATCGTCCTCGGCCACATCAGCCTGAAGATCTTCGACCTCGTCTTCGCGATGGCCGGCCCGGACAACGCCTGGACCGACGTTCCCGCGCTCCTCATGTTCATCACCACTTTCCGCGGGAACCAGTTCGCCAAAGGAGCGGCGATCGGCATCATCCTGCTGGTGCTGGTAGCGATGATCATCGTGCCCTACTTGCGATCCCAGCTCCGCAAGGGCGTCCGCGAATGACCGCCTCCGGCACGCACGGCCGCTGGCGATGGCTGATGTACGCCGTGCTCTGCCTCGCGGTGTCGTTCTTCCTCATGCCCGTCTACATGATGGTGGTGACGGCGCTGAAAGATCCCGCTGAGATCAGCCTCGACACCGCCTGGCAGCTCCCCAGCGTGTGGAACTGGGCGAGCTTCGCAGACGCGTGGCAGGCCTTCCTGCCGAAACTGCGCAACAGCCTGATCCTGACCGTCACGGCCTCCGCCACCTCCGCCATGCTCGGATCGCTCAACGGATACGTCTTCGCCAAGTGGCCTTTCCCCGGCGCGAAGATCGTCTTCGCCCTGATCCTGTTCGGGATGTTCATCCCGTATCAGGCGATCCTGATCCCACTCTTTGGCTTCATCCGCGCCATCGGGCTGTACGGGACGATCTGGGGGCTGGTCGTGGTGCACACGGTCTACGGGCTTCCCATCACCACGCTGATCTTCCGCAACTACTACACGGAGATCCCGGACTCTCTCATCGAGGCGAGCGCGCTCGAAGGGGCGGGGTTCTTCAAAATCTACCGGCACGTCGTATTCCCGCTCTCGCTCCCGGGATTCGTGGTCGTCGTCATCTGGCAGTTCACCCAGATCTGGAACGAGTTCCTCTTCGCGGTGAGCCTTTCGAATCCGGCGAGCCAGCCGATCACCGTCGCGCTCGCGCAGCTGGCCGGCGGCGAGGCGGTGAGGTGGAACCTCCCCATGGCAGGCGCTCTGCTCGCGGCGCTGCCGACACTGCTCGTGTACGTCGTGTTCGGGCGCTATTTCGTCCGCGGGCTGCTCGCCGGATCGGTGAAGGGATAGAGGCGCTCCGACCGGCGCGTGAAAATTTGAGTTCGCCCGCAGTACCCATAGATTGCGGTCGTCATCGCGCGGTCGGGGGGAAACCGATGTTCAACGCGATCTTCGTGGGAATGATCCTTTCAGTGGCACACGCGGACCCCGGCCCCAGGACAGCCGAGACGCGCCGTCGCGTCGAGCTGTTCGCCACCGAGCGCGGCTTCGAACCGGACCGCATCGACGTGCGCCGGGCAGAACCGCTCCGCCTGGTGGTGACGCGCACAACGGACAAGACCTGCGCCACCGCGATCGTCATCAAGGACCTGGGTATCAAGCGCGCCCTGCCGCTCAACCAGCCGGTGGTCATCGACTTCACCCCGGCGAAAACCGGCGAGCTCACTTACTCCTGCGGCATGAAGATGATCGGAGGAGTCCTGCTGGTGCAGTGAGCTACCCCGAGTTGCTTTCGCGGCGCTCGGCGCCGGCGCGCAACTGCCGCCGCAGCGCGTCCGCCGATGCGTCCTCGCGCAACCCGCGCCGCACGGTCTCCGCCTGGGAAGGCGGGGCGAGCCCGTACACCGGCGGGTCCAGATCGAGGTTCGTGGGGAAGGCGTACCCCTCGGCGCAAGCCGCGACCACGTTGGCCAGCCACGCTTCGCCGGCGCCCTGTGCCTTGCGCTTCCGCAGCACCGGAAACACCGCATTCGCCATGCGCTCGCGGTCCACCGTTTCCATGGCGCGGCCGAAGGCGGAGGAGATTTGCAAAAGGTTAGCCATGCGCTTGATGTGCGCGGACCGGTTGTGCCCCGCGGCGTGGAAGAGCGCGGGATCGAAGAAGACCGCATCCCCCCTCGCCAGCGGCAGCTGGACGTAGTGCGCGTCGAAGTACGCGGTGAACTCCGGCCGCCGGAAAGCGAGATAGCCGGGCTCGTACTTTTGCGAATGCGGCAGGTACATCGTCGGACCGCTCTCGACCGGCATGTCGGAGTGAGCGACGGCGCCCTGGAGGGTCAACAACCGCGAAAGCCGATGGACATGCGCGGGGTACTGGGCGGCAGCCTCCGTCGAGAGGAAGCCCAGGTGGTAGTCCCGGTGAGCAGTCTGGGCGGTCCCGCCGGGGTTCACCACGTTGATCTGGGAGGTGATCTGGTAGGCCGGACCGAGCCAGGCCGTCGAGACCAGGGCGATGATCTCGTTGGCGTAGTAGTCCGCGAAGGCGTCGGGGGCGCGGAGGGCCATCTTCTCCAGGGCGTTCCACACCCGGTCGTTCGCGCCCGGCTTGGCGAAGTGGTCGCCCGCGGTCGCACCCGCCGCGCGCTGGTCGGCGATCAGGGCATTGAAGACTTCCGTGGCCCGGTCGACCACCGCCAGGTCCGCAAAGGCGCGCTTGATGACAACGATGCCGGGACCGTCCGCAAGCGTCCGGACCATTTCGGCCTGCACCTCGCGGCGGCGTTCCGCCGTGGTCGCGAGCGCGCGCAACCGATCGCCGTCATAGAACGGGATGTTCCGATCGACCGACTCGGCCAGCGGATGATGACGCGGGTCGGTCACTTGCTCTACCAAGGCGCGGAAGTCATCCAGGTCGCAATCAGCCTCGGACAACCAGGTCCGGCTTCCTCCAGCGGTGAGCGACATGACGTCCTCCGTTTGCGCGGCGGTGCGTAACATAGCTGCAACTCCGGTCCAACCCTTCCAGCCGCTGGAGATCGCCCGGGAGCCCCGGGGGCCAAGCGGCCGAGGCGGTGGCCGGTCCGCATCCGTGCGCCGTTCGTCTCCGCACCTCCGGCGGCCGTCCGAATCGCCCGTGCTACGCCCGCGCGGGGCCGTACTGTTTGACAAGCACGAGATCGTCGCAAGGAGGAACGATGGGCCAGTTCGAAGCAGGCGCCAATGTCCGTGAGCCGGATGCGACGCGAGGCACAGGCCGGCTGCCTTCCATCATCGGGCAGTCGATGGCCATGAGGAGATTGGTCGCCACGGTCGCTCAAGTTGCGCCCAAGGACGTCACGGTCCTCGTGCGGGGAGAGACGGGGACCGGGAAGGAGCTGATCGCCTCGCTCGTGCACGCCCGGAGCAGCCGTTGCCAGGGGCCGTTCGTGCGATTCAATTGCGCGGCGATTCCCGGCGAGCTCGCGGAGGCGCAGCTCTTCGGGCACGTGCAGGGCGCATTCACCGGCGCGACCCATGCGCTGCGCGGGTTCTTCGCCCAGGCGGACGGCGGCACGCTGGTGCTCGACGAAGTGGGGGAGCTTCCGCTGGCGATCCAGGCGAAGCTGTTGCGCGCGCTCCAGGGAGGCGAGATCCAGCCTGTCGGCGCCGCACGCGTGGAGCGCGCTGACGTGCGCGTCGTCGCCTGCACCAACCGCGACCTGGCGGCCGAGGTCCGCGCAGGGCGCTTCCGCGAGGACCTCTACTACCGGCTTGCGGTGCTCGAATTGATCGTGCCTCCGCTTCGCGAGCACCGCGAAGACATTCCGGCGCTGGCTGCCGAGTTCGCCCGCCGATATGGCAAGCGCTTCGGCGACGAGGAGGTCCGGCTCTCACCGGCGCTCGTCGAGGAGCTCTGCCGGGCACAATGGCCTGGCAACGTCAGGCAGCTCGAAAACGCGGTCGCGCGGATGGTCGCGCTTTGCAGCGCCGCCGACATCAGCGTCGAGGCGTTTGCCAGCGCTCCAAACTTGGTCGCTTCAGCCGAGCCCGGCATCGACCCGGAATCCACAGGCACTCTTTCCGAGCAGCTGGAGGCGCTCGAGCGGAGGATCATCTCGCGCGTGATGGAGGCGGCCGCCGGGAACCAGTCGGAGGCCGCGCGGAGGCTCGGGCTGAACCGCGGCTCGCTGATCGTACGGCTCAAGAAATACGGCCTCATGACGCATACGGTTCTGCGCGCCACTCGTCAGAGCTTCCAGGACGCGTCTACCGGATTGACCTCATCCACGGCGAGTCAGCAGGCGGCGGCCTGAACATCCCAGACCCGGTCACCGGCTCGAGCGCTTTTGCAGGACGGAGTCCGGCCGGAGCACGCCGGTGATCGTCTGGACGACAACGAGATGAACGCGAAGCTCCTGCGTTGGCTCCTGGAAAAGCACGGATATGTCGTGCAGACCGCCTCCGACGCGCAGACGGCGAGAGAGGGCATTCGCGCCGCTCATCCGCAGCTGGTGCTGTTCAGCAGATGGCAAGCCGCGGCACTCCCGCCCCGATGCTCCTCGTTGCAGGCAACCTGGAGCCGGTGTTCCAGTCCCGCCCCATCAAGCTCGCGGCCGGAGCGAACGGCGACATGACGGTGACGCTCTTTTACTAGGTCAAGCCGTATCCGCAGTCTGCTGTCGCGCCAGTGTGTCGACCTCTCGCCTTGCAGTCTCGTACGCCGCGCGCAACCGGTCCGCCTCCGCCTGCGCCGCGTCCCGCGCTTGTAGCAA
>VBKQ01000109.1 GCA_005879505.1 Deltaproteobacteria bacterium | reverse complement strand
TCGCGATCAACATGCTCGCGTACGACGGCGACTCTTCCCACGCCCTCGAGGTTCCAGTCGTCTGCATGGCCTGCACGTCGCCGGCCATCAACGATCCCGCGGCGACCGACGCGGATCCGATCAAGCAGGCGGCCCTCCGCAACGGGAAAGGCTGGAACTTCCGGACGACCATGAGCGACGCCTATCAGGCGCGGCTGCTCGCGCACATGCTGGTCGCGTCCGGCAACAAGGGCGACGTGAACGGCGACGGCCACTTCAAGCTCGGCATCTATGCCAGCGACGACCCGTACGGGCATGGATTCGCGGACTCGCTGAAGAAGAACGTGCTACAGCTCGCGCCCGACGCCACCGTCGAGCAGGTGTTCCACGACGTGAAGGCGGTTCCCACCGAGTACGCGTGGAGCAGAGACGTCACGAAGCTGATCGACAAGCGCAACGAAAGCACGGGCAGAGCGGACGGGATTCCCGACGCGGTGGTCGCCATCTCCTTTCCGAAGTTCGAGGTGCACTTCACCAAGGCCTGGCTGGAGAGCGGCTCGAAGGTCCGCCTCGTGCACACACACAACTTCCGTGCCGCGCGCGTTCTCGAGAGCCTGTCGACGGCCGTCAACGGCCAGGAAGGGACCTCGCAGGCGGTGCTCGGCGAAGGGACCTCGGCGCGCGTGTTCAGCGAGGACCTGAAGGGGCTCAACGGCCAGCTACCGGCGTTCCGCGATGCCGCCGCCTACGACGCGGCGATGACGGTGATGCTCGCGACGCTCCAGGCCATCCATCAGAACAAGCTCAAGAACCCGGATCAGGTGACGGGCGCCATGATCCGCGACTCGATGCGAGCCATCAACGACCGCAAGGGAGAGCCGGTGGATGCCGGCGCCGCGGGATTCGCGCGAGCGGTGCAGTTGATCAGAGAGGATAGGGCCATCGACTACCAGGGCGCCTCCGGTCCCTGCGACTACGACGCGAACGGGAACATCGTCGCGCAGCTCGCCCGGTTCCGTGTGGACGGACAGTTCGTCGACGTGGAGAAGTTCGACTGCGTCAGCAACCGGGAGTGCCCACCCATCCGCAAGGTCAGCGGCAAGTAGCATCGTTGCCGCGGGCTGGTGTCACCGTCGCCAGCCCGGCGGCGGTACGGCGTAGCCGCGCTCGACGATCGGAAACGGCTCGGCGCCGCGACGTAGCTCGGCTTCGCTGATCGCGCCACCATCCACCTCTATGCCGAGCGCGACGAGCCCGGCGCGATCGTCGTAGCGCGCGCCAATCACGGCCTCGGGCCGCTCGTGCGCGCGCTCGAAAGGAACCTCGGTCACTTGAGAGGAGACGGCTTCGCCGAACTCGGTACCAAGACCGGGCCGCTCGGCGGGCTTGCGCGCGAGTGGCGAGGCGGGAGGCGCCGTCGCGGGCGCTCCCTGCTCGGCCTCCGGCGCCGGGCTCCCGCGCTGCTGCCCTTTGAGGTCGCCACGCAGACCGCCGTTCCAGGGCGCTGGCGGTGGCGGGTAGAGCGGTTGCGGCCGCGGCGGGGGATACCAGCGCTCGGGAAAGATCGCGACGCCGATGACCCCCACCTCGCGCGCGTTGCCGGTCTTCGCCGCGTACGACTCGGACACGGACGAAAAGCGGAATGCCGCCGCCTCCTGCTGCGAGAGCCGCCAACCGTCGATGTCCACGCTGCCCAACGCCGGCACGAGATAGCCGCGCCTCTCGCGCCAGTCGGCGGGCTTGCCGTCGACGACGTCGCGCCCGTCCACGGAGACGACGGCCTCGACGCGCCGCCCGCTGTGGTTGACGACGCGGAGCGTGTACCGCTCGCCGAGGTAGCCGAGCACGAACGTATCGCCGTCGTGGCGGAACGTGCGCGCTGGTGCACCGCCGATGAGCACTTGCAATTCGTACGGTCCCGAATGATTGGTGAGCGCCTGCGAGGGCAGGGCAGCAAAGAGCACCAGAGCAGCGAGAGCGCGAGTCATGAGTGGCCTCCTGCGATCTTGAAACGCAGGACAGGCCGGCGGGATCTATAGGCGCGCGCAAGCTGCCAGGAAGTAGTTCGGGCCACTTGTCGGAGACAGTGGGAGGTTCAACGAGACTCCAGCCCAGGCTTTCTTATTCCAGAGTGAATCGAGAACTTTCCCGACGACTCAAAGCCGGGAAATCTGGCCGAGAAAAGTTACTCGACCCTGTCCATCGATCGACATCGATGAGGTGCATTGATGCGCCGGTTATTGCTGGTCTTCGTCGCGGCTTGCGGTGGCTCTTACTCCTCCTCCAGCACAGGCGGGAGCCCGCAGGCTCTCGTGGTGCAAGCGGTCGGCACCCAGTCTTCCGCCATCGCCGCTCCGGGTGGGACCCTCCAGCTCGCAGCATACGAGAGCGTGGCCGGGCAATACGGCGGAAGCACCCTCCTGCAGGTCATGGCCAGCTGGTCGAGCTCAGACACGGCCGTCGCAACCGTCGACGCGAACGGGGTCGTCACGGCGGTCGCGAATGGGACCGCGGTGATCATGGCCACGACCGGCTCCGCAACCGGCCAGGCGACGGTCACGGTCGGCGCCACTCCGGCCGCCGTCACCATCGAATGGAACCTCGGAGCCCAGACTTCACCCGTCAGCACAACGGTCGCCGCCGGGACGCCGGTGCGGTGGCACGCCTCCGACACCGATCACACCGTGGTGGCCGACAACACGCCGCCGCCGGCCACGGTGGCTGTCAACCAGGGCACCACCACGCCGACGCAAACCATCACGACGAAAGGCACCTACCACTATCACTGCAGCATCCATCCGGCCATGATGGGCACGCTGGTCGTCGAGTAGGCGCTCTTGCCGATGATCTCGCACGCGCGCGCTGATACCCTGAGGCCCGGCTGTCCTTGTGAAGGAGAGCAGGATGGACTGGGACGAGCGATTCTTGCGAGGCGACGAGCTGCACGGGTACGTGCCTTCGCCTCCGCTGCCGCATGCGATCGAGGGCATCGCGCCGGGGAGCGCGCTGGATCTCGCCTGTGGCGCGGGACGGCACGCCATCTTCCTCGCGGAGCACGGATGGAAGGTGCATGCCATCGACGGCTCCCGGGTCGGCGTGCAGCGAATGCTCGATGTGGCGTACAAACGGGGCGTCTCCCAGCGGATCCTGGGGGAGGTCGCAGACATCGAGTCGCCCCGCTTCCGCATCGAGGGCGAGCACGATCTGGTGTGCGACTTCTACTTCTTGCATCGGCCGCTGTTCGCGCAGATCCGACGTGCGTTGCGGCCCGCGAGTCAGACCACCGCCACGGCGCGGCGGAGCTGATCGCGCGCAAGCCGGCGTGAGGCTGGTCAGGTCCGCCGGCCGGTGCAGGATCGTCGATCCCTGCCTGGATCGTGGCGGTGGCGAGAACGGTGGGTTATGGTCTCGCAGTGCTGCGGCGTAGCGCCTCCGTTCTTGCCCTTTTGGCGGTCATCGTCTCTCCGGCGGTGACCAGCACCCGGCTGTTCTGTCGGTACACGGGCCAGGAGATCGTCAGCTGTGCGGAGGCGGCCGCGCCGGAGCACGCGCAGGTTCGCGAAGGCGCGTGCTGCCAGAAGAGGACTTTCCACGCGCTCGATGGGGTCCGGCTGGTGAAGGAGGAGCGGCAGCAGGCGCCAACCATTGTCGCCATCGACGCCGCCCCGGTGCTGCTCGCGCACGTATTCGCGCCCGCTGCACCCGAGCCGCATCGTGCCATCGCACCATCTGCCGGACCACCGGCATACCTCAGTCATCGAGCCTTGCTGATCTGAGCCTCGGGTGAAGCGTCGCTCCGGGCACGTCCGTGCCCGGATCGTGCACGTTTGTTCACCCAAACCGCTGCGCTCCGGCGGGAGGTTCGCAATGATCGCAGTGCTGCTGTCCGTGGCGCTCGCTGCGCCACCCCCTCTTCGCCTGGCGGATCTCCTCCGCGAGGCGCGAGAGAAGAATCCGGAGTTGAAGGCCGCGACGGCGCGCGTGCGCGCTACGCACAGCGCCGTCGGGCCTGCAGGCGCGCTGGACGACCCGATGCTGATGGTCCAGCTCTGGAATGCGCCGGCCGATTTCTCCACGGTCCCGGTGATGGTCCAGCTCAGCCAGAGCTTCCCATTGGGCGGAAAGCGCGGCGCGCGCGCGGACGCGGCGCGGGCTGACGCCGCGATGGCGGGAGCGGACCTCGACCAGAAGCAGCGCGAGGTGGAGACGCAGGTCGCCTCGGCGTATTTCGACCTCTTCCTCGCGGACCGCACCCAGCAGATTGACGACGAGCTGGAGGCCATCCTCAACGTCGTTCTGCGCTCGTCGGAAGCGCGTGTTTCGACGGGAAAGGCCGAGCAGGTCGAGCTGCTCCGGGCGCAGGGTGCGCTCATTCAAGTCCGCTCCGAGCGAGAGACCGCGATCGATCATCGCCGCTCCGCCTGGGCCAGGCTCGCCGCGCTCCTCGATCGCGACCCCGCTTCTGTACCCGGCAACACGACGGAGCCGGGCGTGCTGGCACGATTTCCGGACGCGATGGTCCTGACCGAACGAGCGTTGCGCGAACGTCCCGAGCTGGCCAGCTCGCGCGCCGCGATTGCGGGAGCGCACGCGCAAGAGCGTCTGGCGCGCGCGAACCGGATCCCGGACCTGGGGCTCTTTGCCGCCGAGATGCACATGTTCCGCAACCCCACGGGCGTTTCTGATTTCCTCTTCGCCGGTTTTCAGGTGAACCTGCCGATCTTCTTCGGGAGCAAGAACGAGCCGCGCATCGACGCGGCGCAGGCGCAGCTCATCGCCGCCCAGGAAGCCGAGCACGCGCTGCGCAACCGGGTCGCGTCCGAGGTGGCGGAAGGGCACGCGCACCTGCTCGCGGAGATGCATCAGATCGACCTCCACCACCAGCTGATCCCTATTGCCCGGCACGCGGTGGAAAGCGGGCGGTCCAGCTATGCGGCCGGCAGGACGGATTTCACGATGGTGCTCGAAGCCGCGCGCGACTTGCGCATGCACGAGATGAACCTGGCGATGCATCTCGCCAGCTACGAGCAGCGGCTCGCGGAATTGCAGCGAGCTGTCGGCAGCGACCTGGGACTCGAGCGAGCCGCGGAGGCGGGACATGAAGAGCATCACTAGCTGGACGATCACGTTCGTTTTGCTGGCTGCGGCGTGCGCGAAGTCGAAGGCGACCGCAGGCGACGCACTGCACGCGGGAGACTTGCTCGTCCAGATCGCCATCGATCCCGATCCGCCTCGCGCAGGCGAAAACGTGCTGCACGTGACCGTGAATGACACGAACGGCAAGGCGGTCGACGGCGCACGCGTCGGCTTCGTCTACGACATGCCTGCGATGGGTGCCATGCCGGAGATGAAGGGCAACGGCGAGACGAAGCCGCTCGGTGGCGGCAAGTACGACGTCAGCTACACCCTCTCCATGCTCGGCGACTGGTATCTGACGCTCGAGATCGACGCACCGGGCCATGCTCCCGGACAGCTGAAGTTCAAGGTGTCGCCGCCGCGCAAGGGATACACGGTCGAGTCGCGGGGGGCCGGAGCGGGAGCACGGGAAGGGGCTCCGCAGATGCTGGAGATGACCCCCGAGCGCCAGCAGCTGATCGGCGTGGTCTTCGCGAAGGTAGAGCGCAGGCCGCTCTCGCTGTCGCTACGGGCCTCCGGGCGCGTACAGGTGGACGAAACCCAGGTGGCTGACGTCGTCCTGAAGTACGACGCCTACGTCGAGAAGCTGTTCGTCGACCAGACCGGGCAATCCGTGAAGGCGGGGCAACCGTTGCTCGTCCTGTACAGTCCCGACCTGCTCGCCAGCGAGCAGGATTATCTGGTCGCGATCCACAGCCAGGGTGTGCCAGGGAACGAGCAATTGATCCGCGCGTCGGAGGAACGGCTGCGGCTGTGGGGCCTCTCTGATTCGCAGGTCGTCGATCTGCGCAAACGCGGCAAGGCCGAGCCGCGCGTGACCATCCATAGCCCGGCGAGCGGCGCCGTGCTGGAGAAGAATGTGGTCGTAGGGACGCGCGCCATGGCAGGCAACGTCCTGTACCGCATCGGCAACCTGGGGCGGATCTGGGTGCTCGCCGACCTATTCGAATCGGATGCACCCTACCTGCAGCCCGGACAGCCGGCGACGATGAGCCTGCCGTGGGCGAGCGGCGTTAGCTGGAAGGGAACCGTGCAGTTCGTCTACCCGACAGTCGAGGAAAAGACGCGGGCGGTGCGGGCTCGCCTGGCATTCCCGAACGCGCAGCTTTCCTTCAAGCTAGGGATGTTCGTCGACGTGAGCGTGGAGGTGCCGCTCGGAAACCGCCTGGCGGTGCCGGACAACGCGCTCCTCGCTTCGGGAGAGCACCGGTACGCTTTCGTCAAGCGAGGTGAGGGACGGTTGCAAGCGACGGAAGTCAAGGTCGGCGCGATGGCAGGAGACTATGACGAGGTACTGGCCGGTCTCATCGAGGGAGAGGAAGTCGCGACGCAAGCGACCTTCCTCCTCTCGAGCGAGGCGCAGCTGCGTAGCGCATTGCCGCGCTGGGGAAGGCCGTGATCGCGCGCATCATCGCCTGGTGCGCGAAGAACCGGCTTGCCACGCTCTTGCTAGTGGGTCTCGCCACGGCGTGGGGCGTGCTGTCATTGCGCAGCACGGCGCTGGACGCCGTACCCGACCTCTCGGACGTGCAAGTGATCGTTTTCTCGGAATGGATGGGACGCGCGCCCGACCTGGTCGAGGACAACATCACGTACCCGGTTGTGAGCTCGATGCTCGGCTCGCCGCGCGTCACTGCGGTGCGCGGGCAGTCGATGTTCGGGATGTCGTTCGTCAACGTGATCTTCGAAGACGGGACCGACATGTACTGGGCCCGGAGCCGCGTGCTGGAGAAGCTCTCCAGCATCTCCAACAAGCTTCCGCAGGGCGTAACGCCCATCCTCGGCCCCGATGCCACGGGCGTGGGTTGGGTGTTCGAATACGCGCTGGTCGACAAGACCGGCCATGCGACGCTCCAGCAATTGCAATCGCTGCAGGACTGGAACGTCCGTTACGCCCTCCAGGCGGTTCCCGGTGTGGCTGAGGTGGCGAGCGTTGGAGGGTTCGTCAAGGAGTACCAGGTCGACGTCGATCCGGACCGGCTTGCGGCCCTCGGAATTCCGCTCGGCAAGGTGGTCGAGGCAGTCCGGATGTCGAACGCCGACGTCGGCGGACGCGTCCTGGAGGTGGGCGGTACGGAGCACTACGTGCGCGGCCGCGGCTACGTGAAGGACCCCCACGACCTGGAGAAGGTCGTCCTAGGAGCCCACATGGGGACGCCCGTGCTGCTGCGCGACATCGGCGCCGTGCGGATCGGTCCGGCCCAGCGCCGCGGGCTCGCGGACCTGGACGGCCAGGGCGAGGTCGTCGGAGGAGTGGTCGTGGCGCGGTCGGGTACCAACGCCCTCCAGGTGATCGATGCGGTCAAGGCGCGCATCCGAGAGATACAGACCACCCTGCCGGAGGGCGTCCAGATCGTCCCGACCTATGACCGATCAACGCTCATTCGCGCCAGCATCGACACGCTCAAGCACACGCTCATCGAGGAGCTGATCGTCGTCACGCTGGTGATCCTCCTCTTCCTGCTTCACTTCCGCTCGACCCTGGTCCCCGCTCTGCTCCTGCCGATCGCAGTTGTGGTGGCCTTCGTTCCTATGAAGCAGATGGGTCTGACGGCCAACATCATGTCTCTTGGCGGGATCGCCATTGCCATCGGCGCGATGGTGGATGCGGCAATCATCGTGGTCGAGAACGTGCACAAGAGGCTGGAAGCGTGGGAGGCATCAGGACAAAGGGAGCCGCGCGCGGAAGTCGTCGTGTCGGCGCTCCAGGAGGTGGGCCGGCCGATCTTCTTCTCGCTGCTCGTCATCACCGTAGGATTCTTGCCCGTATTCACCCTCGAGGGCACCGAGGGGCGGCTGTTCTCTCCTCTAGCGTGGACGAAGACCTTCTCGATGGCCTTCGCGGCGGTCTTGTCGGTCACGCTCGTGCCGGCAATCGCCACGACGTTCATCCGGGGCCACATCCGCTCCGAGGAGCGCAATCCAATCTCGCGCATCCTCGCGCGCGTCTATGACCCGGTCTGCCGATTCGCGCTGCGGTTCCGCTGGCCGGTGATCGGCGGCGCCGTCGCGCTCATCATCGTCACGCTCCCCATCGTGGGCCTTCTCGGGAGCGAGTTCATGCCGCCGCTGAACGAGGGCACTCTCCTCTACATGCCGACCAGCGTTCCGGGAATGAGCGACACCACCGCAAGCGACGTGCTGCAGCGGCAGGACCAGGTGCTGCGCCGGTTCCCCGAGGTCGAACGCGTCTTCGGCAAGGCGGGGCGGTTCGATTCCCCGACGGATCCGGCGCCACTCTCGATGTTCGAGACGGTCGTGACGCTGAAGGATCCATCTTTGTGGCCCAACGGCGAGGACTGGGACGCATTGGTGAGCAAGCTCGATGGCGCGATGCAGTTCGCCGGGATGCCGAACGTATGGTGGATGCCCATCCAGACCCGGACCGAGATGCTAGCGACCGGCGTCCGCAGTCCCCTCGGCGTCCTGGTGCTGGGCCCAGATACAAAGGAGATCGATCGGATCGGCGCGGAGATCGAGGCGGCCCTGCGTGACGTGCCCGGGACGCGCAGCGCTTTCTCGGAGCGCATCGGCGGAGGCTACTTCCTCGATTTCGACGTCGACCGCGACCGTGCCGCCCGCTTCGGCCTCAATGTCGGAGACGTGGAGGACGTGGTCGAAACCGCCGTCGGCGGCCTCACTGTCTCGACGACCGTCGAAGGACGCGAGCGGTACCCCGTCACGGTGCGATACGCGCGGGACTTCCGGTCAGACGTGAACGCTCTCGGTCGCGTGCGCGTCGCCACCATGGACGGAGCGCAGATCTCTCTCGGTCAGGTCGCCAACCTGAGATTGCGATCCGGACCATCCATGCTGCGGGACGAGAACGGACAGCTCGCCGGATATGTCTTCGCGGACACCGCGCGCCCCATCGACGATTACGTGCGCGACGCCAAGAAGGCCGTCATGGAGAAGGTGAAGCTCCCGCCCGGCTACCGGCTCGACTGGGCCGGCCAGTACCGGTACCTCGAGCGCGCCAAGGCTCGGCTCGCGATCGTCATCCCGCTCACGCTGGCGATCATCTTCATGCTGCTCTTCTTCAACTCGGGCAGCGCGGTCGAGGCGCTGCTGGTCATGCTCGCCGTGCCTTTCTCTCTCGTCGGCGCGTTCTGGCTCCTCTGGTTGCTCGGTTACAACATGTCGGTCGCGGTGTGGGTCGGACTGATCGCTCTCGCCGGTCTCGACGCCGAAACCGGGATCGTGATGCTGCTCTACCTCGATCTCGCCTGGAAGGACCGCAAGCCTCGGACGCGCGACGAAGGGCGCGAGGCCGTAGTTGCCGGCGCGGTAAAGCGCATCCGCCCGAAGATGATGACGGTGGCTACGATCCTTGTCGGCCTCGTACCCATCCTCTGGTCGCACGGGACGGGTGCCGACGTGATGAAGCGCATCGCGGCCCCCATGGTCGGCGGCGTGGTCACCTCCGCATTGCTGGAGCTCCTCGTCTACCCCGCGCTCTACCTCGTCTGGAAAGGACGGAGCCTTCCGCAATTCGCACGAGGCGCGACGTGAAGGCGTTCTAATTGTACCCGTAGCGGCGGACGTACCAGCCCTTCACCGACTGCGCGAGCGCGGCGTAGGACAGCAGGATCAAGATCAGCCAGCCGAAGTACCGAGGTGGCAACGGCACCATCCCGAACGAGCGCGCGAACGGCATGAACGGGAACGCGATGCCCACCGCCATCACCGCAGCCGTCGTCAGTACCAGCGGTAACGACGGACTGCTCTGGATGAAGGGAATCTTCCGGGTGCGGATCATGTGCACGATCAACGTCTGGGAGAGGAGTCCCTCGACGAACCAACCCGTCTGGAAGAGCGATTGTTGCGCCGGCGTCTTCGCCTTGAATACGAAGAACAGCAGCGCGAAGGTGGCGTAATCGAAGATCGAGCTGACCGGCCCGAAGAACAACATGAAGCGCCGGATGTCGTCGATCCTCCACTGGCGCGGCTTGAGCACGTACTCTTCATCCACGCGGTCGAAGGGGATGGCGAGCTGCGAGAAGTCGTAGAGGAGGTTCTGGGTGAGGAGCTGGATGGGGAGCATGGGCAGGAACGGCAGGAACGCGCTCGCGCCCAGGACGCTGAACATGTTCCCGAAGTTCGAGCTGGTCCCCATCTTGATGTACTTGACGATGTTGCCGAATACGCGGCGTCCTTCGAAGAGCCCATGCTCCAGCACCAGCAAGTCCTTCTCCAGCAAGATGAGGTCGGCCGATTCCTTCGCGATGTCGACGGCGTTGTCCACCGAGACGCCGACGTCGGCCGCGCGGAGCGCGGATGCGTCGTTGATGCCGTCGCCCATGAAGCCGACGACGTGACCGTTGCGCTGGAGCGCGCGCACGACCCGTTCCTTGTGCGCCGGTGAGAGGCGCGCGAAGAGGTTTGCCTCCTCGACGATCGCCGTGAGTCTCTCCTCGCTCGCGCCCTCGATCTCGTGTCCGAGGACGACCCGTCCGATCGCCAGGCCGACGTCCGCGCAGATTTTCTTCGCCACGATGTCGTTGTCACCGGTCAGCACCTTGACGTGCACGCCGTGCTTTTCCAGCGCCGCCAGCGCCTCGCGAGTGGACTCCTTCGGCGGGTCGAGGAAGGCGATGTATCCGCGGAGGACGAGGTCCTGCTCGTCGTCCTTGCTGAACACCGACCGGCCCCTGGGCACGTCCTTGTAGGCAACGGCGAGCACGCGGAAGCCTTGGGACTGGAGCCGGTCCAACTCCTCGACCAGATCGGGCAGGATGAGCTGGTCGATCTCGAGAACGTCGCCGTGCAGCTCCATGCGGCTGCAGCGCCGGAAGATGGCCTCGGGCGCGCCCTTCGCGATCAGGATGCGGTTGCCGTCCACGTCCACGACGACCGACATGATCCGGCGCGAGAAGTCGAACGGGATCTCGTCGATCTTGCTGACGCGGGCGGTGGATACCGTCTTGTGCGCCAGGACGGCCTTGTCGAGCAGGTTCTTGAGCCCGGTCTGGTGGTGCGAGTTGTAGTAGGCGTATTCCAGTACGCCCTCGTCCTCCTCGCGGATCACGTTGCAGTGCTTCTCCAGGACGATGCGGTCCTGGGTGAGCGTGCCGGTCTTGTCCGTGCAGAGCACGTCCATGGCGCCGAAGTTCTGGATCGAGTTGAGGCGCTTGACGATCACCTTCTTCCGCGACATCGAGACCGCGCCGATGGCGAGCGTCCCCGTGACGATCATCGGCAGCATCTCGGGGGTGAGGCCCACGGCGATGGCGAGCGCGAAGAAGAATGCCTCCTTCCAATCGTTCTTGGTGATCCCGTTGAGGACGAATACGATCACCGTCATCACGGCCATGAAGCGCAGCAGGAGCAGGCTGACGCCGCGGATGCCCTGCTCGAAGCTCGTGAGCGTGCGCCGCTTGAGCAGGCTCTCGGCGATCGTCCCCAGGTAGGTCGCCTGTCCCGTATTGATGACCAGGGCGGTCGCGGTGCCGCTGACCACGTTGGTCCCGAGGAAGGCCGCGTTGGGCAGCTCCAAGGGGTTGAGGGACGGCCCGAGCACGGGAGCTCCCGTCTTCTCGACGGGCAGCGACTCACCGGTCAGCGTGGACTGCGTGACGAACAGGTCCTTCGCCGATAGCAGGCGCACGTCCGCGGGGACCATGTCTCCCGCCGAGAGCTTTACCAGGTCGCCAGGGACCAACTCGCGGATCGGGATCTCGGACTCGGTCGCGTTTCCGTTCTCGGTCCCGCGCACCACGGTGCAGGTGACCCGGACCATCTCCTGGAGCTTCTGGGCGGCGACGCTGGCGCGGCGCTCCTGGAAGAAGCGAAGCAGCCCGCTCAGCAGCACCATCACGCCGATGATGATCGCGGACTCGTCGTCGCCGGTGATCAGCGACACCGTTGCCAATACCGCCAGCAGCGCCGAGAAGGCGTTCGCGAAGCCGTGCCAGAGCTGGACGTACCAGCTGGGGGGCCGCTCGTGAGCGACTTCGTTGGGGCCGTACTCCTCCAGACGTGCCGCCACCACCGCCGGCGGCAGTCCGCCGGGCCCGGTGCGATACGCGCGGAACAGGTCCTCCGAAGAGCCGGGCGCGGCCTCGTGGAGCTTCACGGCCCCCAGTGAGCGGTGGCCGTTCACTGCGGCGGTCCGGCCGGCCTGCCGTCGCGTCCTCAGGTCTATGAGAGCTTCGCGGAGCACGGAACGCCTCGCAGCCGACGATCGTCGGCACATTTCCCCGGCGGTACAGTGGAATGATGCCGCAGCTAGTCAACAGACGGCCCGTGCGGAAGCCACGCAAGAGCTTCTCGACGTGGTTCGATCCTACTTCAGATGAAAATCGGCCCGAGCGCGCCTTGCTCGGGTCTCGAAGTCGACGCCGCCGTGGCCGGCCGTGTGTGGGCAACCGGACATGCACTCGGGCTTTTTGAGCGAGGCAGGCCCTCGCACCACCTCCCGCTATCCCGGCAGGTTGGCGACCTCTCCCAGGGTGCTTAACGTCGGATGAGTAGAAGGCCGGCTCCTGGCGGGCGGGGGATTGCGCCGAGGTCCCGTGTTTGCGCGCGGGTCGCGTCGGCGCAGGGGAGGGGGACAGGAGTGTCGTATCTGCAGAGTTACGACGGGAAAAAAGTCCTGGTCACGGGAGGCGGCGGTTCCATCGGAACCAACCTCGTGCGCGCGCTCGTCAAGGCGGGCGCCAGGCTGGTGATCATCCTCGACGACTTCTCCGCGGCCTACGAATGGAACATCCCCTCGCTGCCGGGCGTGATGGTGGTCCGAGGGAGTGTCGACGACGACGTCTCGCTCAAACGCGTCTTCAACGAGAGAGTCGATCTCGTCTACCACCTGGCCGCCTTCTTCGCGAACCAGAACTCGGTCGACTACCCCGAGCGCGACCTGATGGTGAACGGGATGGGCACGTTGAAGTTGCTCGAGTACGCGCGCCTCTGCGGCGTGCCCAGGTTCGTCTATGCCTCGTCCGGGTGCTCGATCTACGGCAGCGAGGCCCCGCTGCCGCTGCGCGAAGATTTCATGTCGATGGATCTCACGACGCCGTACCAGATCACCAAGATGCTCGGCGAGCTGTACGCGAATTTCTTCTCGCATCACTACGACATGAAGATCGTCAAGACCCGCTTCTTCAACTCCTACGGGCCGGGCGAGGTCCCCGGGCAGTACCGCAACGTGATCCCCAACTTCATCTACTGGGCAATGCTTCGGAACGCGAGATCCGGATCGGGACCCTGGCGGAGATGATCAACGACGCGGTGGGAAACAAGGCGGGCGTCGAGCTCGTCGCGAAGCGGAAGTGGGACACGAAGAATCGTCTGCTGGCTTCGGTCGATCGCGCCCGCAAGCTGATCGGCTACGAGCCTTCCACCCGCTTCGAAGACGGTATCGCGCACACGATCTGGTGGTTTCGCGAGCACTGGGACCGCATCCGGCAGCACGCGAGCTTCGGGCCGGGAATCTCCTCCGCCGTCCGCTCCGTCGTCCAGAAGCAGGTGAAGGAGATGTTGCCGCCGGCCCCGAAGAAGATCAGCGCATGAACATCTTGATGCTCACCACCGTCTTTCCGCCGGAAGTCCGCTCCGCTGCACTGCTCATGGGGGAGCTCGCGGAGTCGCTCGCGCACCGTGGACATCGGGTCACGGTGATCACCTCGGTCGCCGAGGGCGCGGTCCGTCCTCGAAAGACATCCCTTCTCGGCATCTTCGTGGAAGATCGCTGCGGCGTCCGCGTGATCCGGATCCCGAATTTCGCCATCCATCGGACTCATGCTCCCGCGTTCCTGCGAGGGCTGGGCCAGATCCTCAACGCGTTTGCATTCCTGCTCGCCGCATTGTGCGTGAAGGACGTGCAGGTGACCCTGGCGTATTCTCCGCCGCTGGCGCTCGGGATCGTTGGAGCCCTGCTCCATCGCCTCAAGCGCATTCCCCACGTGCTGAACGTCCAGGACCTGGTGCCGCAGTACGCGATCGATCTCGGCATCCTCAAGAACCGCTCCCTCATCCGCTTGCTGAAAGAGATCGAGCGAACGGTCTATCGGAACGTGCAGCTGATCACCGTGCACTCCCGCGGGAATGCCGAGTACATGGCCCGCGAGGGCGTAGCTTCCCAGAAGGTGGCCGTCGTGCCGAACTGGGTCGATACCCGTCTCATCCGGCCGGCGTCCCGCGAGACCGCCTACCGGCAGAAGGCGGGGCTCCAAGGGAAGTTCGTCGTCTTGTTCGCGGGAATGCTCGGTTTCGCGCAAGACGTCGACACCATCGTGGAGGCCGGGACGTTCCTGCGCAGCCACCGGGACATCCTGTTGTTGATCGTCGGCGACGGCGTCGAG
>VBKQ01000439.1 GCA_005879505.1 Deltaproteobacteria bacterium | reverse complement strand
GATGTTGATCTCGGGATACATGTCCGTCGGCATCCGCAGGATCGTCATCACGCCCATCAGCACGATGAGCATCGCGAGCACGATGAAGGTGTATGGCCTGCGAAGGGCGAGGCGAACGATCCACATTGGCGATGCTCCCGGGACCTTTCGGACTTGTACTCGTGAGTGGGTTCATCCCTTTTCTTTCACGGCCCGTGCCAATCGGGATTCGAAGAATCCAGGCGTGTATTCCGCTCGCCCGTGGCACCGGTGATCGATTTCCGACAGGTGGCCTGATCGCGCTTTGCACGAACGCCTCCCTTGCGGTCGGTTGGTAAACGGGGGAGCGAGGCCAGGTCACTGCGTTTCGCCTCTCCGGCTTGCAAGATCGGCTGCATTTTCCAGACGACTACGCTTTCGAGACGGCCTCTTGCAGCGCTTGCGCCATTTCCAAGTGATGCTTGATGGTGGGAAGAAGATCGACGATCAGGCTCCTCAGGTCCGGGTCGATCGACCGGTCGCGAACGCTTGTCAGCCGATCGATGACCTTCTGATGGCCGTCGACCATGGCGCTCACGAACTCGCGATCGAACGCTGCGCCCTGGAGCGTGCGCAGCCTTTCGAGGGTCTGGTCGTCATCGCGCTTGGAGCGAACGAGTTGCTCCGACGTGAAGGCCCATTCTCCAGTCGCGCTACCCACGGACCTGGCCTGACGGTCGAACTCGACCCGATCCTCGCGACGCTTTGCCAGGCGTTGCACCAGGGTATCCAGGTCGATGTTGTGTTTCTGCGCATACGATCGAACTTGATCGTCTGCTTTTTGGTGATCCGTCACCATCTGAGCGCCGAAGTCCTTCACGCTCTGGGAGTTGCTCTTCGTTTGCGCCAGTTTTCCCGCTTCTATTTCCTGCAGGTTCGCCTGATGGATGAGTGAAACGATCCTCTCGTTGCGGTACTCGCGTGCCTGCGGATAGGCAGGCAGGGCAATGAGGATGACCCCTGCCGCCGCTTCCAATGCTCTTTGCTTCCAGTTCATGAGACCTCCTTTCCGCGCCCCAAGTGCAATTTACTGACCAGATCGAGCGTCACCCGACCTGCTGTGCCCCGCCGGCGCTTACGTCCACGATGCGGGCGGGGCCCTTTCCTTCGGATCGCACGACGAGCTCGCGAGCGTGGAAGGGGCGAAGCGTTCCCCGGTGGCCCACGCTGAACAGGGCGACGTCGGGGAGCCGCTCGCGCAGGAGCCGGTAGAGCCGTGCTTCGGTCGCCTCGTCCAATGCCGAGGTCGCCTCGTCGAGGAAGAGCCAGTCGGGTTTCTGGACAAGTGCACGCGCGAAGGCGATCCGCTGCTGCTCGCCCGGAGAGAGCCGCAGCGCCCAGTGGTCGGCTTCATCGAGTCGTCCGGCCAGCTCCGGGAGCTCCACTGCCGCGAGGGCTTCGCGCAAGGTCGCGTCGTCCGCCTCGCCCGGATAGCGCACCACGTCCCGCAGCGTGCCGATCGGGAGATACGGCTTCTGCGGGAGAACGAGGATCCGGGCGCCGAGCGGCAACCGGACCACGCCGCGACCGAACGGCCAGATGCCGGCGACGGCGCGGATCAGCGTGCTCTTTCCGGTGCCCGATCGTCCCCCGAGCAGTATCGTGTCGCCGCGCGCGAGCGACAGGTTCACTCCCCCGATCAGCTGCTGTCCGTCGGGGAGCTCCAGCTCCAGCCCTTCGAGGTCGAGGCGCGCGGCATCGTCCTCGAGGTGCGCGATGCCCCCGCCGGCTGGCTCGCTGCGCGCCTGCGCGAGGCCGCGCTCGAAGCCCACCAGCCGCTCGACCACCGAGCGCCAGGTGGCGATGTCAGTGTATGAGGAGACGATGAAGCTGAGCGAGTCCTGCACCTGACCGAAGGCGGTGGCGGTCTGGATGAGCCCGCCGAGGTGAATGGCGCCTCGGAAGTAGCGCGGAGCGGCGACGACGATGGGAAAAATGACCGCTGCCTGAGCGTAGCCCGCCGTGAACCAGGTCAACCGTTTCTGGCGCCGCATGATCTCCCAGAAGTTCCGCACCACTGCCCCGAACCGGGCCTGGAAGCCGCGCAGCTCGGCGTTCTCGCCGTGGTACAGCGCCACGCTCTCGGCGTTCTCGCGGAACCGGACCAGGCCGAAGCGGAAGTCCGCCTCGTATCGCTGCTGCTCGAAGTTGAGCTGCACCAGCGGGCGCCCGATGCGGCTGGTGATCCAGGTGCCCACGATGGCGTAGAGGAGGGCCGTCCACACCATGTAGCCCGGCACGGTGATCGACCCGCGGCCGAGCGGAATGACGATGGTGCCGGAGAGCCCCCAGAGAATGGCGACGAA
>VBKQ01000438.1 GCA_005879505.1 Deltaproteobacteria bacterium | reverse complement strand
AGGTAGAGCTGGTAGACGGCGACGACGATGTAGACGACCGCGAGCCAGGAGAAGCGGACGAGCTGGTGGAGGAACACCGCGTAGTTCTTGTCCTGCAGCGCATTGTAGAAGGCGTTGTTCCATTGGTTGAGGAGGACGTTGAGGTAGACGATCCCGAGGTTGAGCATCACGACGACGAGCAGGAGCGCTCGCGCGGCCCAGCGGTCCTCGGACCGCCAGTACGGGACGGCCATGGCCCAGGCGTCACGCAGAAGTCGATGCAAGCGCGCCATGGCTCGACGATGGTCGCGCCGCGAGCGCCGCTGCCTGGTGGCAAACGGCGCTCGCGAGCGCGACGATCCGTCCGTGCGTGTTCATCGTGGGTGGCCGTCAGTTGCCCTGCTCGGCCGTCCCGCTACCCGCCTGCGTCACGGCCAGCGACTGCTTCTGGCCGGATTCCTGATCGCCAGCGTAAGCGGCGTCGCGCCCTTCGCCCCAGTCGTTCGCGATCACGGCGTCCAGCGCAGGGCTGATCGGCGCGGGGACCAAGTTGCCCGCAAGAGCGCGAGCGTCGTCCGTGCTGGTGACCTGCGCGTTCGCCTGGGCCGTGTGGTCGATGGACTGCTTGCTGGTGACCTGCCCGTAGAGGGCGCGCGCCTCGTCGGTGCTGGTCGGGATGGGGTTCGCGCGCGCGACACCGCCAATGGCGGA
>VBKQ01000108.1 GCA_005879505.1 Deltaproteobacteria bacterium | reverse complement strand
GTGGAGAAGCGCATCGTGCAGGCGCTCCAGTAGATGCCGGGCGGAATCGAAATCAAGACGCGGGACGAGATCGCTTACATGCGAGAGGCCTCGCTGATCGTCTACGAGGTCCTCGACGAGCTCACCCGGGCGGTGGCTCCGGGCGTGACCCTGGAAGAGCTGGACTCCATCGCTGAACGCGAGACCGTCCGCCGGGGCGGCGTCTGCGCCTTCAAAGGGCTGTACGGGTTCCCGAAGAACATCTGCATCTCGGTGAACGAGCAGGTGGTCCACGGCATCCCCACCCGCCGCAAGCTCGTCGAAGGCGACTTGCTGAAGCTCGACTATGGCGTGATCAAGCACGGGTACTACGGCGACTCGGCGCGCACCGTGGCGGTGGGCAAGGTCTCACCCGACGCCTCGCGGCTGCTCGAAGAGACGCGGGTCGCGTTGGAGAAGGGCATCGCGGCGATGGTGCCCGGCAACCGGATCAGCGATATCGGCTCGGCCATCGAGGCGCACGTGTCGCCGTTCGGCTACGGCATCGTCCGCGACTATGTCGGCCACGGCATCGGCAAGAAGCTGCACGAGGAGCCGCAAGTGCCGAACTACGGTCTCTCGCTCTGGTCGCGCGGCCAGCCGAATCCCCGGATGCGGCCTGGGATGGTCCTCGCCAT
This sequence comes from Deltaproteobacteria bacterium, assembly GCA_005879505.1. GTDB lineage: Bacteria > Myxococcota > Myxococcia > Myxococcales > 40CM-4-68-19 > 40CM-4-68-19. The sequence goes on along the minus strand of VBKQ01000108.1, from coordinate 9,410 downwards.
CGAGCCGATGATCAACCTCGGCACGCACGAGGTTGACACCTTGCCCGATGGCTGGACCGTGGTGACGCGCGACGGAAAGCTCTCGAGCCACTGGGAGCACACCATCGCCGTCACCGAGAACGGCCCCCAGGTGCTGACCCGGCCGTGATCGCCCTGATCTCCGCGGCGCACCTCTACCTGTTCCAGTGGCCGGGCGAGCCGCCCAAGGCCCTGTTCCTGCTTCCAGCCGAGGGCGAGAACGCTTGTGGCATCGGCCCGGTCAATTTCGGCGCCCCCGACGGGTCCTGGAGCAGTGGCAGTGCCGGATCCCAGGCCTCCTGCGAGTTCCGCCAGTCCGTGCAGCCGGATTCCCTGCTGCCGGCGTGGATGGACGCGGGAAAGGCGGCCGGGGGCGCAGAGGTCGAAGTCGCCTGGACGCTTCAGGGGGGCGGGGCGAGCGGAAAGGGGCACAAGACGACGCTGCGAGCCGAAGCGATCGCGGCGGATGCGCTTCGGACGAGCCCGTCGGGCCTCTCCGCCACGGCGACCAAGGTGAAGAACAACGTCCGGGTCGAGCTGAAGAACGGCGCTTCCGGCCCGATCCTCATCGGAGACGCCGTCGCCGCGCGAAACCGTCCCGGTGACACCTGCGTCGGCGCTGGTCCCCAGGTCTTGCTCCGGCCAGGCGAGACCCTGGTCGACACCCGTCCGGGGTTGCTCTCGAAGTCCATGCAGGTCTGGGTCGCGGCGTTTACCGGCCCAAGGTCCTGTAAATGGGTCGAGGTCCGGCGTCGTTGACTCTGCCCTCTGGCCCGACCTCCGGCGGGCCAGGTGTTCCTTGACATGCTGCGGCGTCGCTGTTATTAGCGGCGCTCCCTTCGTTCCGGGTTGGCCCCGGCGGCGCGAGCCGCGGTAGGGGGTGCGGACGGAAGGAAAGCGATTTTCGGGGCGTTTTTATCGGCTGGAGGAAGCCGTGAAGGTCCGTGCTTCGGTGAAGAAGATCTGCGTGAAGTGCAAGGTGATCCGCCGCAAGGGCGTCGTGCGCGTGATCTGCTCCGCGAACCCCCGTCACAAGCAGCGGCAGGGATGAGGAGGCGGTAGATGGCGCGTATTGCAGGTGTGGACCTTCCCCGCGAGAAGCAGATCCAGATCTCGCTCACGTACCTGTACGGCATCGGCCGTACCACCGCGAAGCAGATCTGCGAGAAGGCGCAGATCCCGACCGAGAAGCGGACCAAGGACCTCACCGAGGACGAGATCCACCGCATCCGCGAGACGCTCGAGCAGGGTTACAAGGTCGAAGGCGACCTCCGCCGCGAGGTGAGCTTGAACATCAAGCGGCTGATGGACCTGGGCTGCTATCGCGGCCTGCGCCACCGCAAGGGGCTCCCCGTCCGCGGCCAGCGCACCCACACCAACGCCCGCACGCGCAAGGGCCCCAAGCGCGGAATCGTCCGGCAGCGCGTCGTTTCCGCCGCGCCTCCCCCAAAGTAAGGACACGTCGACATGGCCGAAGAGCAGAAGCCGCCCGCAGCTCCCGCGACGCCCGCAGCAGGCGCCGCCGCGACCCCCGCGGCCGAGCGCAAGGGAAAGAAGAAGACTCGCAAGAACGTGCAGACGGGGATCGTCTACATCCAGAGCACGTTCAACAACACCATCATCACCATCACCGACGTCTCCGGGAACGTGATCTCCTGGTCCTCCGCCGGTGCGCGCGGCTTCAAGGGCTCGCGCAAGTCGACGCCGTTCGCCGCGCAGGTGGCGGCCGGCGACGCCGCCGCAAAGGCGATGGAGCACGGCCTGAAGAACGTCTCCGTGATGGTGAAAGGTCCGGGGGCGGGCCGCGAGTCGGCGCTGCGCGCGCTGGCGGCCGCCGGCCTGAAGGTCACGCTCATCCGGGACATCACCCCCATCCCGCACAACGGTTGCCGGCCGCCGAAGCGCCGCCGCGTTTAAGGAGCATCCGGAATGGCTCGGTATACCGAATCGTCTTGCCGCATCTGCCGGCGTGAAAATCTCAAGATGTACCTGAAGGGCGACCGCTGCTACACGGACAAGTGCGCCATCGAGCGGCGTCCGTATCCTCCCGGCCAGCACGGGCAGGGACGCGCCAAGTTCTCCGAATACGGCGTGCAGCTGCGCGAGAAGCAGAAGGTGAAGCGGCTCTACGGCCTGCTCGAGACGCAATTCCGCGGCTATTACCTGCGCGGCAGCGCGGCCAAGGGCAAGACGGGCGAGAACCTGCTCCAGTTCCTCGAGCAGCGCCTCGACAACGTGGTCTTCCGTCTCGGCTTCGCGGACACCCGCGCGGAAGCGCGCCAGCTGGTGCGCCACGGGCATTTCCGCGTGAACGATCGCAAGGTCAACATCCCCAGCTTCCAGGTGAAGGTGGGCGACGTCGTCGCGGTGAAGGAGAAGTCGCGCAAGGTGGTGCGCATCAACGAGGCGCTGGAGGCGGTGGACCGCCGCGGCGTTCCCGCCTGGCTCGACCTGGACAAGGGCGGCTTCAAGGGGACCGTGAAGTCCACGCCGAGCCGCGACGACATCACCATGCCCATCCAGGAGCAGCTGATCGTCGAGCTCTACTCGAAGTAGTTGAACGAAGGGCCGCAACGGACGACCCGATGGTGCCCCGCAATTCCGCGGGGAGCAGGGCGGCGTTGCAAGGAGAAGAAAAGTGGCAGAAGCATTGATCGCGAAGAACTGGCGTGACCTGATCAAGCCGCGCGGACTGCACGTCGAGCAGGACACGCTCACCGACACCTACGGCAAGTTCGTCGCCGAGCCGCTCGAGCGCGGCTTCGGCATCACGCTCGGGAACGCGCTCCGCCGCGTGCTGCTCAGCTCGCTGCAGGGCGCGGCCATGACCAGCGTCCGCATCGAGGGCGTGGAGCACGAGTTCACCACCATCTCGAACGTGGCCGAGGACGTCACCGACATCATCCTCAACCTCAAGGAAGTGCTCCTCCGCATGCATACGCAGGAGGAGAAGATCATCCGCATCGAGGTGGAGGGTCCCAAGGAAGTGAAGGCAGGCGACATCATCGTCGACCAGGACGTGGAGGTGCTCAATCCCGGCCACCATCTGTTCACGGTGGCCGAGGGCGGTCGGGTGCGGATGGAGATGACCTGCCGCCGCGGCCGCGGATACGTGCCGGCCGAGCGCAACAAGGTGGTGGGCGCGCCCATCGGCGTCATGCCCATCGACTCGCTCTTCAGCCCGGTGAAGAAGGTCAACTACCAGGTCACCAACGCCCGCGTCGGTCAGGCCACCGACTACGACCGCCTCTCGCTCGAGGTCTGGAGCAACGGATCGGTGACGCCGGCAGACGCGGTGGCCTTCGCGGCGAAGATCGTCAAGGAACAGCTCTCCATCTTCATCAACTTCGACGAGACGGAAGAGCCGACCCCGGTCGAGCTGCCGAAGAACGAGGAGAAGCTGAACGAGAACCTGTTCCGCTCGGTGGACGAGCTGGAGCTGTCGGTCCGCTCGGCCAACTGCCTGCAGAACGCCAACATCAAGACCATCGGCGACCTGGTGCAGAAGACCGAGGCCGAGATGCTGAAGACGAAGAACTTCGGCCGAAAGTCCTTGAAGGAGATCAAGGAAATCCTCGCCGAGATGGGTCTCGGGCTGGGCATGAAGCTGGACAACTGGCCGCCCAAGCCCCCGACCGCGCAGGCCCCTGCCCTCAAGCAGTAAGGAGACCGCGATGTCCCGCCATGCCAATGCCGGCCGCAAGCTGAGCCGGAACTCCAGCCATCGCAAGGCCCTGCTCGACAACCTGGTCCGGGCGATGATCCTGAACGAGAGCATCCGCACCACCACTCCGAAGGCCAAGGAGACGCGCAGGCTGGTGGAGCGGGTGATCACCAAGGCGCGGGAGAACTCGCTGTCGGCGCGCCGGGTCGTGCACAAGACGGTGCGCGACCAGGCGGCGCTCGCCAAGCTGTTCCAGAGCATCGGGCCCCGGTTCAAGGAGCGGCCGGGGGGGTACACGCGGCTCGTGCACGTCGAGAATCGGATTGGGGACAACGCCCCGATGTCGATCCTCGAGCTGGTGGAGAAGAGCGAGAAGGCCGAACCGGAGCAGAAGCCTGCTTCGGAGAAGAAGGCGGCAGCGAAGGAGAGCGGCGACCAGGGCGCGGGCGAGAAGAAGCCCGCGAAGGAGAAGAAGGGCAAGAAGGAAGAGGCGGAGAAAAAGAGATAGGAAGCGGCATCTCATGATGGGGTCCACCCTCAAACGCAGTCGCTAAGCCGCCTTTCGGCGGCCGCGACCGGAAGCGCGGCCGGATGCGCAAGCTGGTGCAGGGGATCGTCGATTTCCGGCGGAAGCGCCGTCCGGATTACGCCGAGACGTTCTCGCGCCTCGCCCTGCGGCAGAAACCGGACGCCCTGTACATCTCCTGCTCCGACAGCCGCGTACAGGCCAACGTCTTCGCCTCCACCGAGCCGGGTGATCTGTTCGTGGTCCGCAACCCGGGAAATCTTGTATCGCCCGCGGGTCCGGATGGGAGATCGGTCGCCGACGAATCGGAGGCGGCCGCGATCGAGTTTGGGCTCGATGTCCTGGAAGTGCGCGACATCATCGTCTGCGGCCACTCGGGTTGCGGCGTCATGGCCGCTCTCGAACATGGGCGCGAGAATGTCCGCTGGCCGCACCTTCGCTCCTGGATGCGTCACGCCGACGCTGCCCTGGAGAGGCTGCGGCGGGGAGAAGGAGATCAGGAACGCCTGCCCCAGGATCGGCTCTCGCAGCTCAACGTACTCCTCCAGCTCGAGCATCTGCGCAGCTACGAGCCGGTGAAGCGCCGCGCGCCCACCCTCCATGCCTGGTGGTTCGAGATCGGCGCAGCCGAGGTCCACGCCTGGGATCCGGGCGCGGGCGCTTTCCGCGCCATCGACGACGATCACGCCGCGCGGATCCTGCAGCGGATCGCGCGCTGACGCGTCAGGCGCTCAGGCGAACGCGAATCCGCTCGATCAACTCCTGGTTCTCGAACGGCTTGCGGATGAACTCCTCCGCTCCCGCCGCGAGCGCGCGCTCGACGACGTCCTTGCCCGGCCGCGCGGAGACGACGAACACCGGCACGTCTCGCGTTCGCGGATCCTTCTTCAGCGCGCGGCAGAGATCGAGGCCGTCGCGATCCGGCATCGCGATGTCGAGCAGGACGAGATTCGGGACCGCGTGCTCGAGCTTCTCCAATGCCGCCGCGGCGCTGGTCGCGACGGTGGAGTCGATGCCCTCCAGCTCCAGCAGGGTGGCGAGGAAGGTGACGATCTCCGGATCGTCATCCACCACCAGGACGCGCCGGCGCAGCGACCGCTCTTCGGCCGCACTCATTCGCGGAACTCCGCTTCGTATCGGCCGGCGAGGGTGTCGACGAGCAACGTCTTCGGCTCGAGATTGCGCGGAGCATACGTCGGTTTGCCGAGCTGATCGCGGATCGCGAACTTGTTCACGGTGAGCATCACATGTCCGCCCGGCCCGACCTCCTCGGTCCGGTACTGGTAGATTCCATTGAGAGTGAGCCGCACGTTCCGCCAGGATTTCCCGGAGTCGTTGCGCACGAAGATCTGCGTCATCGCTGGCAGGTCGACGTGCTGGACGCGCACATACGCGCCGAGGACGTTGTCGGTATAAAGCTGGCCGGCGAGGGTCGCCGCGACGATGAGGAAGTAACTCCCGAGCGCATACGCGCGCCAGCGGGAGTGCTCGGGGCGGGCCCGGAAGTCGGCGAGCGCGCTGCCGCCACGGCTTGCAACCGACCCGAAGATCCGGCTGGTGATGCGGGTCAGTCCACCTGCTGTCGCCGCGAGGCCGTTCGCGATGGCGCCGCTCGACGAACGCTTCTGCGGCGCCGCTGGCGGTGTTTCTCCGGTGGGACGCTTCTGCGGCGCCGCTGGCGGCGTTTCTCTGCCGGAAGGCTTCTGCTGTGCCGTTGGCGGCGTCTCTCCCGCGGAACGCTTCTGCGGCGCCGCTCCCGGCGGTCGGGTGACTTCTCCCACGAAACCATCGTACCCGAGGAGGCCTCAATGGCAAGCCTCGCCGGCAAAGTTTGCTGGATAGGTGATTTACGGCAGGTTTCTGCCTCGGCAGGGGCAGGCCTGAGTGACGCAGTGTGTTAGGAATGGGTTGCCAGAAGCGAAATCTTGGCGCGAAAGGGGTGATCTGAAGCCTTTACCGACTCGCCTGCCGCCACGCCGCGCGCCTGAACGCGGGATCCTGCGCCCACCGCGAGAACGCCGGGTCGCCCTGCATCTGGGCGAGGGATCGATCGGTCGTCTCCCGGACAGCATTGTCGAGCGCGGCGCCTCTCAGCCCCTGCTCCGCCAGCCGAGTCCGAGCGTCGGGCTCGACCATCCTCGAGGCCTCGCCCAGCGCCTCGCCGGCAAGCGCACCTTCTCCTCGAGCCGCGAAGACGCGGGCGCGCCCGTAAAAGCCCTGCGGGGACGCCGGCGCGACGGAGAGCAGGCGGTCGAAGGTGGCGCTCGCCTCGGGCAGCTGGCCGTCCTCGAGCAGAGCGAGCCCGTACTGGTAGAGGGCCGGCACGTTGTCGGACTTCAGATGCACCGTCCGCTCATAGTCGGCCAGCGCGGCTTTCCGGTCGCCCGCCCGCGCCGCCAGGTTTCCGCGGGAGAGCAGCAGGAAGAGGTTGGTCGGGGCGCGCTCCAGGCCCGCGCTCAGCTCGGCCCGTGCCCCCGCGAGGTCTCCTTGGTCTGCGAGCACGCGTGCCACTCCGATGTGGGCGGTCACCGAGCCGGGGTCGATGGCCGCCGCCTCACGGTAGGACGAGAGGGCCTCGGCCTTGCGGCCGAGATCGTATTGGGTATCCCCCAGCCGCTCGCGCGCCAGCGCGCTGCCTGGCGCGAGTCGCGCGGCCTCCCGGTACTCCGCGACCGCTTCGTCGCGGTGCCCGGTGTTCACCAGGACGTTGCCGCGCGCCAGGTGCGGCGCGGACGGGTCCGTATTGCAAGCGCTGGCCAGCGCCAATGCGAGAGCTGCTGCCCGCTTCATGGCGCGCGAGAGGATAATCGAGAGGATCGCGCCGAGAAAGCACATCCTACGCCGGTGGCAGGGTGAGCACGAACGTAGCTCCGCCTCCGCCGTCCCGCAGCGTGAGCGTGCCGCCGTGCGCCCGGGCGATGTCCCGGCTGGTCGATAATCCCAGACCGTTTCCGCCGGGCCGGGTGGTGACGAAGCGCTGGAAGATGCGCTCGCGGTTCTCGGGCGAGACGCCGGGCCCGTCGTCGGCGACCACCACCTCCGCGCGGCCCTCCCTGGTGCGGGTGGTGCTGATGCTGATGCGGCTGCGGGCGAAGTCGAGCGCGTTCAGGAGAAGGTTGAGCAGCAGCTGCCGGATGGCGAACGGGTCCGCATCCACGCGCGGAGGCTCCCCCGCGGCTTGCTCGAGCTGCAGGTCCTTCATCCGCGCCATCGGCCGCACCATCTGCAGCGCTTCGTTGACCAGCTCGTTCACGTCCTGCGGCCTGCGCGCGACCTTCTCCCCCGCGGAGTAGCTGAGGAAGCTCTGCAGCTGCGCGACGGTGCGGCGTGTCTCGTTCTCCAGCTCCTTCAGATGGCGTGTGACCTTGGCATCCGACTGCGCGCGCTCGGCCGCGGTCCGCGCCAGCTCGGCGAATCCGAGCACGACGGTGAGCGCGTTCTTCATCTCATGCGCGAATCCCGCCGTGAGCAGGCCGACGGTGCTGGTGCGCTGCGCGCGCTCCAGCGCCACCGAGATCTCCGCCAGCCGCCGCTGCAGCGTCCAGGCCGACGCCACCCCGCCCGCCGCGAGCAGGAGCACGGCCAGGTACTGCAGGCTGCCCAGGTTGATCCCTTTCCAGAGCGAGACGACCAGCACGATGGTCGAGAGCAGGAAGATGATCGGGCCCCAGTACAGGGCCGCCACGGCGATCTTGCGCGCGCGCAGCGCGGCGAGGATGCCGGGAGAGGTCGGACGCCGCTTCTGCACGCGCGCCATATAGCAGAAGTGGAAATGCGCAGGGCGTGCGATCCATCATGTGCCCATGAGCGTGCAAGGGCGGCGGGTGCTTCTCTGCGTGGGAGGCGGGATCGCGGCGTACAAGGCCTGCGAGCTGGCCCGGCTGCTGGTGAAGGCCGGCGCGCAGGTGCGCGTCGCGCTGACCCCCGCGGCGGAGCGCTTCGTCACCCCGCTCACCTTCCAGGCGCTGACCGGGTCGCCCGTCGCCACCGACATCTTTTCCGCCGAGCAGGATCTGGCCGCCGGCCACATCGCGCTCGCGGACTGGGCGGAGCTGGCGGCGGTCGCGCCGGCGACCGCAAACCTGCTCGCGCGCCTGCGCATCGGCCAGTCCGACGACATGGCGGCCGCGGCGCTGCTCGCGATCGATCCACGCCGCTGGCTGGTCGCGCCGGCGATGAACGAGAGGATGTGGGCGAGCCCCGCTGTCCAGGAGAACGTGCGGGTGTTGAAGGAGCGAGGAGCGCGGTTCGTGGGGCCAGCCATCGGCGAGATGGCCGAGCGCAGCCATGTCGGTCCGGGGCGCATGTCGGAGCCCGGCGAGATCTTCAAGGCCTGCGCGGACGCTCTGGCGCCGCGCGATCTGGAGAACGTGCAGGTGCTGGTGACCGCCGGACCGACGCGGGAGATGCTCGATCCGGTTCGCTATCTGTCCAATCCTTCTTCGGGGCGCATGGGATACGCGATCGCGGAGGCCGCCCGCGATCGCGGCGCGCGGGTCACGCTCATCTCCGGGCCGGTCGAGCTCTCGCGGCCGGCGGATGTCGAGGTTGTAGAAGTGGTTTCGGCGGAAGAGCTGGCGCGCGCGGTGGACGAGCACGTCGACGGCGCGCGGGTGGTGGTGATGGCCGCGGCAGTCGCCGACCAGCGGCCGGCGACCCGTGCCGCGCGAAAGGTGAAGAAACAGGCGGGCGACGAGACCATGACGCTCGTGCGTACCCCGGACATCCTCGCCGCACTCGGGGCAAGAGCGCAGCGTCCGATGCTGGTCGGCTTCGCAGCCGAGTCGGAGAACGTCGAGGAGAACGCCCGTGACAAGCTCCTGCGCAAGAACCTCGATCTGATCGTGGCGAACGACGTCGCGGACGCGTTCGGGAAGGAGACGAACCGGGTACTGATCCTGGGAAAGGACGGCGCGCGCCGGGAGCTGCAGGGTCCCAAGCTCTCCGTGGCGCACGCGATCTGGGACATGGTCCGGGAACGGCTTGGCGGTTAGACTCGCATCATGCGCGAGCTGGTGGACGAGGTGCGTGCCTGGCTCGCCTGGGCACAGGAGAGCGGGCTGCAGAACCTGGCGCCGCAGGCGCGCCGCGCCGACCCGGCGAAGGTCGAGACGGTGACCAGGCTCCCAGTGCTCGAGGCGGTCCGGACCGAGCTGGGCGAGTGCACCCGCTGCAAGCTGCACAAGACGCGCACCAACATCG